>NZ_JBFTNE010000007.1:0-112645 GCF_056397325.1 Cupriavidus sp. 05N39 | reverse complement strand
CCGTACTCCTCCGCCACGGTGATGCCGAGCACGCCGAGATCGCCCATCTTCTTCCAGGCGTCCATCGGGAACTGGTCGGTGCGGTCGATCTCCGCGGCGCGCGGAGCGAGTTCGGCCTGCGCCCAGTTGCGCACGGACTCGCGCAGCATSTCGATRTCTTCGCCGAGGTGGAAATTGAGGCCTGGAAGTTCGTTCATAGGAGTGCTCGTTATGTTGTTCAGTGGGGCTGCGGGAAGCGCAGCCCGATGTCAGGTGGAAGCCGGGCCGGAGTCAGGCGGTCTTGGTCTCGTCGAGTCCGAGTTCCTGTGTCATGCGGTCGCGCATCACGAACTTTTGCACCTTGCCGGTAATGGTCATGGGCATCTCGCTCACGAAGCGGATATAGCGCGGAATCTTGTAGTGCGCGATCTGGTCGCGGCAGAAGGCGCGGATATCGTCCTCCGTGGCGGTCTCGCCCGGCTTCAGCACGATCCATGCGCACACTTCCTCGCCGTACTTGGGATCGGGCACGCCGAACACCTGCACCGCCTGCACCTTGGGGTGGCGGAACAGGAATTCCTCGATCTCTCGCGGGTAGACGTTCTCGCCGCCACGGATCAGCATGTCCTTCACGCGGCCGACGATATTGCAGTAACCCTCTTCATCGATGGTGGCGAGGTCGCCGGTATGCATCCAGCCATCGCGGATCGCCTCGCGGGTGCGCGGTTCATCGTCCCAGTAGCCCTGCATCACCGAATAGCCGCGGGTGCACAGCTCGCCCTTCTCGCCAACGGGCACGATCTCGCCCGCGCCGTCGACCAGCTTGACCTCAAGGTGTGGCTGGATCAGCCCGACCGTGGTCACGCGCTTTTCCAGCGGGTCGGTGGTGGAGCTCTGGAAGGAAACCGGGCTGGTCTCGGTCATGCCATAGGCGATCGTCACTTCCGCCATGTGCATTTGCGAGATCACGCGCTTCATCGTCTCGATGGGGCAGGGCGAGCCAGCCATGATGCCGGTGCGCAGCGTGGAGAAGTCGTATTTCCCGAAATCCGGGTGATCCAGCTGCGCGATAAACATGGTCGGCACGCCATGCAGCGCCGTGCAGCGCTCCTCGCTGACCGCCGCCATGGTGGCTGCCGGTTCGAACGCCTCGCCAGGGAACACCATGCAGGCGCCGGTGGACACGCTGGCCAGCACGGCCAGCACCATGCCGAAGCAGTGATAGAACGGCACCGGGATGCAAAGCTTGTCCTGCTCGGAGAACCGCATCGCCATGGCGATGAAGCGTCCGTTATTGACGATGTTCCGGTGCGTCAGCGTGGCGCCCTTCGGTGCGCCGGTGGTCCCGCTGGTGAACTGGATATTGATCGGGTCGTTGCGATCCAGTTGCGCGGTGATCGCGTCCAGCTCCCCGGTGATGGCGTGAGTGCCATGTGCCAGCAGCGCATCGTAGTTCAGCATGCCCGGTGTCCGCTCGCCGCCCATGCGGATCACCCAGCGCAGCGTGGGCAGGCGCGCCGCCTGCAACGCGCCCGGCTCGCAGCTTTGCAGCTCCGGCGCCAGGGTCTGCAGCATTTCCAGGTAACGCGACGTCTTGAACGACTCCGCCGCCACGATCGCCTTGCAGCCTACCTTGTTCAGCGCGTATTCCAGCTCCGACAAACGGTAGGCCGGATTGATATTCACCAGCACCAGTCCCAGGCGCGCCGTCGCGAACTGGGTCACCAGCCATTCCACGCGGTTCGGTGACCAGATACCGATCCGGTCCCCGCGCTCCAGGCCCAGCAGGCGCAAGCCGCCGGCCATGGCATCCACCACCTGCGCGAACTCGCGCCAGCTCCAGCGGATTCCCTGCTCGCGGAACACCACCGCCTCGCGGTYCGGGAAACGCGCCACGGTTTCCGCGAGCAAGGCCGGCACCGTCAGTTCGGACAGGGGGATGTCGGTCCGGCCCCGTACGTGGGAGAGCCCGCCAATGGGCAATGTGGTTGGGCTAGCGGCACCCTGTGTGGTCATACTTGTCTCCAAAGCGCTGTCGCAATCATGTCTGTAACGTGATTTCTTGAGCTTTATTCAACTTTGTTGAGCGAGGCTCAAGTCTCGGGGTGCGCATATTATCTCGTCCCTGGGCCTGCCATCCACGCGCCGGACCAGTAGCGTTGAGTGGAAAAGTACACGCTAGACCGGAAAATTGCAACCTAGACTTGAGTAAAGATCAATTACAATGCGATGACAGGGCCGAGGCGGCGCACAGGCACGCCCGGGCGCACGTTTTCATGCGGCGCCGCACTATAATCGCCGGCTTCCGGCAAGCGAGGTAACACGTCGATGGACGACATCATGGTGCGGCGCCGCATTCCCGCGGGCGCCAAGGCGGAACAACGCATCCGCGACATCCTCCGCGTGAGCCGCGAAGTCTTTGCCGAGATGGGGTACGAGCGGACCACCACGACCGAGATCGCCCAGCGCCTCGGCATCTCCGAGGCCACCGTGTTCACCTACTTCCACGGCAAGCGCGAGCTATGCGTAAGGGTGATCGAGGACTGGTACGACGAGATCATCGCGGCGGTGGAAGAGGGCATGCCGCGTGACCAGACCACCAAGGCTCAGCTCGAGTTCTTTGTGCGGACCCATTTACGGCTGTTCCTGATCCAGGGCACCGGCCTGTGCGCGCTGGTTCTTTCCGAGGGCCGCGCCAAGGGCCCCGGGCTGGGCGAGGTATTCGTGCCGCTGCAACGGCGCTACACGGCGCCGCTGATGGATATGCTGGCGCGGGCCAGGGAGAATGGGGAGATCCGCACCGATTTGCCGCTGAGTTTGCTGCGTTCGGCGATTTTTGGGCCGATGGAGCACATTCTCTGGGATGCGATCGCCAGGCAGCGGCCGGTGGATATCGAGCGGACCGCCAGGGACATCGTTGCGTTGCTCTGGCCGGCCTTGTTGCCGCCGGATCTGGAGGTAGTGGCGTTGCGGGAGTTTTATGGGGAGGTGGGGGCGGCTTTTCGGCGGGCGGGCGGCGGGCCGGTATAGGGCCAGGTGTTCCGCGCCTTGGACAAGGACTCCACACTCGCCACCAATGCCGCCCGTTCCGTAGGCTACGCTAGAGATAGTCCGCAACGGGGAGTACCACAATGACTGACGAAGAGATCATCTTTCAGGAGTGTGGCCTGCGGATCGACAGGGTCGGCGAGCTTGCGCTGCTGATCGCGGACGTGTTCAACGCTTGCCGCGCAAGCAAGGCCAGTCTCAGGCCATCGGGGCTTGAGGATTCCCTGTTTGCCCGGCTGGTTGCGACGCAGGCCGTGGCCGGCTACCTGGTGGCAAGCGATGTGCTGCTCGGGCTGGACCGGCGCATGCACATACTGGCCGAGAGGGTCTGCTACGGTGTCGTGCTGAAGGAGCCATTCGGTGCCGGCACGGACTTCGTCGTCGTCCGGGGTACGGCCAGTCTGCTTGAGTGGCTGGTCAACGCAGAGTGCGAACTGGTCGGGGTACCGTCCGTCACGACCGCCGGGAAGGTCGAGCTGGGATTCTCGAGCATATTCACTTCCATGCAGTTCCTGGCCGCCGATAACACGGGGGACGCCCAACCGCTGCTTCCGAGTCTCATGAACGTGGCAAACGGCAACAAGCTGGTCGTCACGGGGCATAGCCTGGGGGCGGCCATCGCAAGCTATCTCACGCTAGGCCTGGCGAAGGCGGGTATCGGCGGTGACAAGCTGGCGGCCTGTCTCTTTGCGTCGCCGCGGCCTGGGGACCAGGGCTTCGCGGATGACTTCCAGAGCAGGGTTGATAACTACATTGTGATCAACCACGCGCTTGACGCCGTGCCAAAGCTGCCGAAAGAGATTGCCGGCTTCAGATCGCTCCGGGACGTGTTGACATTCCCCAACCCGAACATTCCGCCTGTTGGCCCGACGATCAGGGATGATCTTCTCTGCCATCACCACGCAGTCTGCTACGCGGCGCTGGTGGCGCCTGGCGCCCTGGGCGCCTACACCGCGGACGCGGGAGTCGCGCCCGGCAAGGTTTCCTGGGCCAGCCTGCTCACGGCAAACCATGACGAGATGAACTGTGTCGTGACGGACGTACTCCTCGCGCAGCAGAATCTGGACCGCCTGCGCGGGGCATAGGCCAGGTCCGGCCTGCTGCGGCGTTCCGTTCGGAAGCGACGTTCGGAAGCGAAATACCCGGCGACTGGCGCGATTGAATTTGCTGGCACGGTTCGCCGCGATTGCAGGCTACACCACCAGCGCTGGCAGGATGGTCGCCAGAATGCAAGGCGCTGAAGGGTTGGCAGGTTCGGTCGCGGCGCAGTCCCACAGTAGCCACACAGCAGCCCAAATGAAAAAGGGCTCCCATAACTGGAAGCCCTTCAAACAAATAGGTGGTGCGGCTGGCAGGATTCGAACCCACGACCCCTTGGTTCGTAGCCAAGTACTCTATCCAACTGAGCTACAGCCGCACGCGAGGGCAGAACTATATCGCAATCGTGGGAAAATGCAATCTATTTTTGGTTAATGCATGCACGGAATGTGCGGCGGGCTCTTGTCGTACCCCAGCCAATGGCGCGAATAAAGCCGCGCGACGAGCGGGTTCAGAATATCTCGAACTGAACCAACGCATGGCCCCTCTCCTTATTGCCGTTTCCCGCGGACGCGAACCTGCGTTGCGCGCCAAATGCCGTGCCCGACCGCACACAACTCAGGCGCCCCTACGGAAATGGGAAATTTTGCGCCGGGTAATCCCCATTTTTGCGTGTCGTGGGGTGTGGGCGTACCGTCCAATACGCTTCGGGTGAGGCGTGCGGCACTCGCGCCGCCGGCCGATTCCACTGCGCGGCTTGCCTCGCCACCGCGCCGGCCCGGCGCGGGTATCACCCCATATGGTGTTCCCGGCCCCTATCGCCAATAATGGTCTAACTGACATTGCCGGACGAGGGCGCGCCATGCTTTATAGTCCCGATGCAATTCGTACGATTGCCCTGCTGGGGCACGCGGGGTGCGGCAAGACCTCGCTGGTAGAAGCGCTGCTGCACAAGGGAGGCGCGCTGCATCTCCCGGGCAGTATCGAGCGCGGCACAACGGTCTGCGATTCCGATCCTCTCGAGCGCAAATATCGCCACTCCCTCACCTCCGCGGTCGCGCACCTGCACTATCGCGACACCCGCATCTACCTGCTCGATACGCCCGGCTATCCCGATTTCTCCGGCCTGTCGATGAGTGTCCTCCCGGCAGTCGAGACTGCCGCCATCGTCATCAACGCGCAGACGGGCATCGAGATGACGACCCGGCGCATGATGGCCTGGGCGCAGGATCGCAAGCTGTGCAGGATGATCATCGTCAACGGCATCGACAAGGAAAAGACGGATCTGCCCGCGCTGCTGGCCGACATCCAGGAGGCCTTCGGCAAAGAGTGCTTGCCGATCAATCTCCCGGCGGGGCGCGCCGGCGAGGTCGCCGACTGCTTTTTCAGTCCCGCCGGCGAGGCGGACTTCCTGTCCGTGGCTTCGGCTCACGACGCGCTCGTCGATCAGGTCGTGGAGATCGATCCCGAGTTGATGGAGCTCTATCTGGAGCAGGGCCAGGCGATCGCGCCGGAGCAGTTGCATGCGCCGTTCGAGCGGGCGCTGCGCGAAGGCCACCTGGTGCCGATCTGTTTCACGTCGGCGGCCAGCGGCGCCGGCATCAGGGAACTGCTCGACGTGTTTGTGCGCCTGCTGCCTAACCCGACCGAAGGCAATCCGCCGCTTTTCTACCGTGACGCGGGCGAGCGCCGCGTCGCCGTTCGCGCCGAGCCGGTGCCCGACAAGCATGTGCTGGCGCATGTCTTCAAGATCACGATGGACCCGTATCTCGGCAAAATGGCCGTGTTTCGCATCCACCAGGGTACCGTCTCGCGCGACAGCCAGCTCTATATCGGCGACGGCCGCCAGCCCTTCAAGATCGCGCATCTGCTGATGCTGCAGGGCAAGGAGCGCGTCGAAGTGCCGCAGGCCGGACCCGGCGATATCTGCGCGGTGGCCAAGATCGACGAGATCGCCTTCGATGCCGTGCTGCACGATGCCAGCGAGGACGGCAACATCCACCTGGTCCCGCTCGATTTTCCGAGGCCGATCTATGGCCTGGCGATCGAACCGGCGCGGCGCGGCAACGAGCAGCGCCTGTCGGAAGTCCTGCAGAAACTCGGCGCGGAAGACCCGTGCCTGCGCATCGAGCATCCGGCCGGCACCAATGAAACCGTCGTGCTTGGCCTTGGCGAACTCCAGTTGCGCTGCGCGCTCGAACGCCTGACCGACCAGTACAAGCTCGAGGTGGTGACGCGGCCGCCCAAGATCGCCTATCGCGAAACCATCGGCGGCAAGGCCGAGGGGCACCACCGCCACAAGAAACAGACCGGCGGTGCCGGCCAGTTCGGCGAGGTGTTGCTCCGCGTGGAGCCGCTGCCGCGCGGCACGGGCTTCGAATTTGTCGACGCGGTCAAGGGCGGTGCGATTCCGGGGCAGTTCATTCCCGCCGTTGAAAAGGGTATCCGCCAGGTTCTCGAAAGCGGGCCGCTGGCCGGCTTTCCGATGCAGGACGTGCGCGTTACCGTGTTCGATGGCAAGAGCCATTCGGTCGATTCGAAGGAAGTGGCGTTCGCGGCCGCCGGGCGCAAGGCCTTTATCGATGCTGTGCTCAAGGCGCGGCCGAGTGTGCTGGAGCCGATCGTGGATATCGAGGTGACGATGCCCGAAACGGCGATGGGCGACATCATCAGCGACCTCTCCGCCAAGCGCGGACAGGTGCGCGGCACGCGTACGGCGGCCGGCAACAGCGTCGTCGTGGCGGGGCAGGTGCCGCTGTCCGAGCTCAACGACTACCAGTCACGCCTGAACAGCATCACGGGCGGACACGGCAACTACACGATCCAGCTCAGTCACTATGAACCCGTGCCGCCCGCCCAGCAGGAACAGATGGCTTCGCAGCACAAGTCGCATGGGGAGGGCGCGGCCTGACGGTGCGGCAGGCCGATGGCCGATGGCGCCGGCGGTATCAGGCGTTCAGCGCGGGCAGGTTTTGCACTCTCAGCGTTTGTGGCACCGACAGTGAGATCTCGGCCGCGCGCAGCCGCTTCAGGATCTCGAACAGCAGGTCGCTCTTTGTTTCCGTGGCGATCCGCGGGCTGCCTACGTAGCCCGTCACGCTCAGCGTGATCCCGTTCGATGCCAGCTGGCTGAACGTGACGGACGGCGCGGGCTTCTCGAGTATCGCCATGTTTTCGCGGTAAGCCTCCAGCAGCAGATCGCGCACATGCTCGGGGTCGATGTTCAACGGGAACGTCAGCTGCAGCGTCGCCACACCTTGCGTGCTATTGCTCATCGTCACGTTGCGCAGGTTCTGCGATATCAGCTGCGAGTTCGGCACGATCACGGTGGAGCGGTCGCCTAACTGGATTTCCGTCGCGCGCACGTTGATGCGCCGGATGTCGCCCTCGACGCCGCCGATGCTCACCATGTCGCCSACCTTTACCGGMCGCTCGGTCAAMAGGATSAGSCCCGASACGAAGTTCTTSACGATCTCCTGCAGGCCGAARCCRATMCCSACCGACAGCGCRCTGACGATCCACGCGAGGTTGTCCCATTTGACGCCCAGCAGCGACAAGGTCAGCAATACGATCAGTACGTAGCCGATATTGCTGAACAGCGTAACGAGCGAGACCCGCAAGCCCGGCTCCATGCATACCTTGGGCAACAGCTCCGCATCCAGCCAGCGCCGTACCGAGCGCAGCAGGTAGATGCCAACCGACAGCGCTATGGCGGCGCTGAGGATCCGATCGGGCATGATATTGAGGCGGCGCAGCTTTTCTCCGCCGAGCACCGTGAGCAGGCTGTTCAACAGATCGCTCGGTGTCGTGCCGAAGCCGCCGGTCAGCAAGGCAATGACCGCGACCAGCAGCAGCAGGCTCGTGCCGATGCCCGACACCACCGTCGACGCCTGCTCGAGATGGCTGTCGCCCAGGCCGAACAGCTGCTTGATGACTTTGCCGCTCGAATGATGCAACGAGAAAACGCACTCGCAGACGTCGCGTGTCAGTTGCGTCAGCAGATACAGGCTACACAGGACGATATCGACCCAGACGAGTTCGTAGGTCAGGAAGCGCGCGAAAGTGATATAGCCGATAAGCAGGGCGAACAACGATGCGATCACCGTAATCGTCACGCCAGCGTGGATCATGCCGGCCAGCGTGGAGCGCGCCTCGGGCTGCTCTCCCGCCGCGCAGAGCAGGGTGCGCACGCGGTTGGCGCGCAGCAACGCCGCGCCGATTGCCAGGACCACGACAAGCGACACAAGGCCGCGGCCCGACAGCGTGACTTGCAGGCTGGTATCGGCGCTCCGGTTCAGTTGCTCGAGCGTGCCGGCCAGCAGTAACAGGCCGGCGAGGACAGCGGGGAACGGGCTCATCGCCAGCGCGACCCGATCGGCGAGTGCCGGCAGGCGCCATGACGGATGACGCGTGCATAGCAGCGCCCGGCCGAGGCCGGAAATCAGCGCGCTGGTCAGCGTCAGCTTTCCGAGTTCGCTGATCAGGTCTTGCAACTGGGGCGGCGGCTCGTAGTATCGGGTGAAGGCGAAGCAGACGATCTGTACCGCGACCGCCGTCGTCACGACGGTCGCGAGGGCTGTCGCCAGTGCGAGCGCGCTGCGCCGCAGGCGGGACTCCGGCAATCGCGTCAGGCAGAACCACGCGAGAGCCCGCTCGATGAGCCGGCGGCCGATCAGCCAGACAGCCAGCGCAAGGAGTACGAGGAGGGTGGTGACAGCCTGCTGACCCGGCTGCCAGGCCAGTTGCCACAACGGGACGACCTGCTCCCTGAACGCACTTAGCCTTTGCTGGTCTTCCGGTGTCGGCTTGAACAACGGCATCCAGAACTGCGCGCTCAGGATGCTGTCCGAGCGCAGCGCCAGCTGGTTCTTCAGCAGGCTGCGCTGCAGCTTGGCGATCTGCCCGGTCAGGTTGGCTACGTTCTCCTTGTCGTCGGCCGCCTGTTTCAGTCCGTTGTCCAGCTGCGTCTTGCGCGCGTTGAGTTCGGCCCGCTGCTGCGCGACGGCAGGTGCTTCCGGCGTCGTTCCGGCGGCGGGCGCCGGGCCGAGCACATCGAGCTGTGCCTGCAACTGCGCACGCTCGGGCAGCAGTGCCGCGGTCAGCTTGTCGACGTCGCCCGCCAGTTGCTTGATGTCATTGTCAAGCCCTTCGAGCTGCGTGCTGCTCGTGGCGGCCGACGCCAGCTGCTTGATACGGTCCTGTTCTGTCTGGAGCCTCTTCAGTTCAGCGACGGCCTCGGCGTGCGAAAGTGATGTTGCGAGCTGGGCGTCCGTACTTTTTACGGTATCGGCGGCGGCGGCTGTCGGCAGCGCGGCCGGGCTCAGGTGGAATAGCGCAATCAGCACAAGGCTCAGCGCGAGCTTGGGGAGTTTGCTCATAAGACAAAAAAAGCTACAGATCGGCTAGCCGGGCAAGCAATCGGGCACTTTTCCGTGGATGGCCCTGGTTCGCCAGACGGCGCGTTGCCAGGCTCGACGATCGGGATGTTGGACGGCCGCGGCGCCGATCAAACGGGAAGTCGATCAGACGGCTGGGGCGCGATTTCGGTGGCGTGCTCTTGCTCTGGCGGAGAGGACGCCCGGTACTGGGCGGTCAGTGCGGGACGCTGCGATACGATGCCGTGCGGGCGGTAAGCCGCTGCAGCAGGGCCGGATTGGCGGCCGAACTGGCTTACTCATCGCTTGCGCAGGCCACATCGCGCTGACCAGTCTGGTGGTGGCGGTGGGCCGGGGTTTGACCTAAAGAAGCTGCATTATACATAGGCATGCCGGCGCTCCCGATCGTGCGGTTTTTTCCGGTGTCCGCAGGAACGGAGCTTGCCAAACAGCATATTGGCTCGCCAGGAATCACTGCATGACAAGGCCGTCGGCCATCTGGTCCAGCGCCATGGGAGTGACTTCGGATGAGCCGTAGACCACGCCAGCCACAGGCGCGGTACCTGCCGCCACCATCATCGTCTGGACGGGTTGTTGCGCCCTGAACGAGACCGAACCTTTAGTGACACTGGCCGCTGTCACGGTATAGGTGCCCGCTTGCAGGTTCCCCAGGGTCGTCGATTGCCCCACAGTCTGCCGGTAGCCGCCGGGGCCGGTGACCGTGACGTTGGCGGGCGTTCCCGCAGGCAGGCCCGAGATGATGATGGAGAGGGTGCCGGGCTTGCCGTCACCGGCGGTCACTTCGACCTCGCCGCCCCCGCCGCACGCGGCGACGATGAGGCAGCAGGTGCCGAGAAGTAAGCACAGGGCATGTCGGAGCGTGGACGTCATGGCTGGCTCCCGTGGAGGTTGGCCGCAATGGAATCATGGCGGCGCGGCAACACGATGTCCAGTCCGGGGACTAGCTCCGCAATGCGTCGGCCATGGCGCGAAGCGCCAATGTGTAGCCGGCAACGCCAAGCCCGCAGATCACGCCCGTGGCCGCCCGCGAGATGATCGAATGGCGATGGGTCTCTTCGCGCGCGTGGATATTCGTGATGTGCAGTTCAATGACCGGCCGCTGAATCAGCTTGACGGCATCAAGCACAGGTACGGATGCAAAGGAAAACCCGGCCGGATTGATGATCACGGCGGCATTCTTTTCAAAGGCTTCCTGGAGCCAGTCCACCATCGTGGCTTCGCTGTTGGTCTGACGAAAATCGCAGTCGATCCGCAATTCGTCAGCCAGCCCGGCGACGCGTTGTTGCACCTCGGCAAGCGTGGTCGTGCCATACAGATGCGGCTCGCGCTTGCCCAGCATGTTGAGATTGGAGCCGTTCAGCAGATATACGAGTTCGGTCATGGTCTGTGCCGCGCGGCCAGGGGCTGCGCGCGTCGTGGGTTAGCGGGACTGGCTGGTGCCAACTGAGAGGAAAGGAGCGCCATCGGCCATGTCGTTCGGCGCTTCCGCGCGGTTCAGGTCGATGCCACGCGTTTCGGGCGCCGTCAGAATCATGGCCAGCGAGATGAGGTTGAACGCGACGCACACCGCAACGACGCCCCACGGTGATCCGTTGCAGACTGACAGGAGCCACACCGCAACGACGGGCATCGGACCGCCGGCAATCAGGTTTGCCCCCGTGTAGGCAAGTGCGGATCCCGAGTAGCGGACATTGGTCGGGAATGCTTCGGCGAACGCGACCGGCTGAATGCCGCTCTGGAACTGGGTGAAGCCGAGGAAAAGCCCCATGATGGCAAGCATCGGCAGGAAGCTCTTGGTGTCGAGGATCTGGAAGTAGACGAACAGAATCAGCAGCGTCGCAACGGAGCCAATGGCCAGCGCCTTCTTGCGGCCGATCTTGTCGCTAAGCATGCCGCCCGCCAGTGCACCGAAAATCGCGCAGACGTTGGCACCCATCAGCAGCAGGAAGCCGGTCTGCTTGGGCACGGCGAGCGTCTTGGTGATGTAGCTCAGCGAGAACACCACAATGAGATAGAAAATCGCCGCGGGTCCGCAAAAGAAGAGCATCCAGCGCAGCACCGTTTTTGAATGGAACCGGAACGCGTCGCGCAGCGGATTGCCGGCTTGCGCCACCCTGTTCTTGCTGAGTTCCACGAATGCCGGCGTTTCATTGACCTTCAGGCGGATATACACGCCGACGATCACCAGGACGAAGCTCAGCAGGAACGGCACGCGCCATCCGTAGGACTCGAAGGATTCCGCTGACATCGTGGAGGCGAGGAGAAGCAATACGCCGTTGGCAAGGATCTGGCTCAATGGCGAGCACAGGCCCAGCAAACCGGAATACTTGCCGCGCCGGTCCGGACTGGCGTGCTCGATTGCCATCAGTTGAGCGCCGGTCGATTCGCCGCCGAGCGCGAAGCCCTGCAGAACGCGCAGCAGCACCAGCAACACCGGTGCCCAAACGCCGATCTGTGTGTAGGTGGGCAGCAAGCCCATCAGCACGGAGGACAGTCCCATGATCGTGACGGTGCCCAGCAGCAGATTGCGGCGCCCCAGCTTATCGCCGAGATGGCCGCAAATGATCGCCCCCAGAGGCCGCGCCGCCAGGCCGACACCGAACGTGGCCAGCGATGCGAGGAGCGCGGATGTCGGCTCCATCGCGGGAAAGAACAGCTTGGGCAGAATCGTAGCCGCCAACGCCCCATACAGCGTGAAGTCAAACCACTCTAGTGCGGTGCCAATGGTGGCGGCTGCGACGGCGCGCGTGCGCATTGCCGCATCGGCGTGGCGCGGTGTCTCTTCAGTCATTTTGTCTCCTAGCGTCTCTTGCTGGGGATGGCATGCAGCGCTGCCATCCGGTGCCGTTTGAATCCGTCCAACAACGTTGCCCTTCGTGCCGGTTGGAGCGGTGAATGCATGCTAGCAGCGGTTTGGGAATGCCATTCCGAACTTGACGTATTGGTATTTTTGTTGAATAGTAAAAAACTATATATTTCATTGGCAGGGAACTCGCCATGTCAGGCGTACTGCGCACACTTGGAATCCTCGAATACCTTTGTACCCAAGTCGAGGCCGTTCCCCTGGCCGCCATCGCCGATGATCTCGATATCCCGCGCAGCGCGTGCCATCGCCTGCTGGTCGATCTCAAGAACGCGGGCTATGTGCGCCAGTTGCGGGACCACGGCGACTACATACTGACGACCAAGCTGGTGGGGATGGGACTGGGCTTTCTCGCGACTTCCGGCATCGTCGATATTGCCCAGACAAGGCTGGACCGGCTGGCGGAGACGTCGGGTGAACTCGTTCGCCTGGCCATCGTCGACGGGGACCGCCTCACCTGGGTGGCCAAGGCGCAAGGGGCGCTGAGGGGGCTGCGGTATGACCCCGACATGGGCATGGACACCATTCTTTCCTGCAGCGCAACCGGACATGCCTGGATGCAGACCATGACGGATGAACGCGCCCTTGAACTGGTGCTGAAGCAAGGCTTCGGCCAGCCCAGACAATATGGCCCCAATGCGCCAACCACCGTCAAAGCCTTGCTGGGCTTCATCCACAAGGCACGGGAGCGCGGCTATGCCACCATCAATGAAGTGTTCGCACCGGCAATGTCGGCCATGGCGGCGCCCGTCCAGCGCCGGGGGTATCCCGCAATTGGGGTGATCAGCATTGCGGGCCCCCTTAGCAGGCTCAGCGAGGCACGCATGAAAGAGCTGGGCCCGGCACTGCTTAGTGCCGCTGCGGAACTGGCCGCGGCTAGCCACGCCTCCGCGCTTTTCAATCGGACTTCCTAGCCGGGCAAGCGCAAACGGGGCGGGCCGCAGCCCGCCGTTTTCCATCAAGCCGCCTGCGCTTCGCGCAGTGTTTCAGTTGTGCGTGCCGTCCGTGAACGGATCGCGACGATCCGTAGCCTCGACGATATCCTCTTCGCTTGGGATGTCGTGGCCCAGGCGTCGTCCCCTATGCATGTCGCGACGGCGGCTGACTGCTCGATCAGGCTGCCCATCGCAAACGCTCGTATGCCATCGATCTTGCCCCATATCAGGCTCGACGGTCCGGCATCCATCCGGTCTTCACGCCAGGCTCCAGTATTTTCCTAGTGCCCAAAGCAACCCGCTCAGCGTAAAGAACGACACGATCGTGGTCACCAGCAAAGTCACTGCGCTGAAATCTTCCTGCCCATAGACCTGCCCCAACGTCGCATAGATGCCCATCATTGGCATAGCCGCCATCAACACAGCCGCCATCCGCAGCGAAGGCTCGATCTCCCCAAGCCCGAGCATCGGCACCATCGTGATCGCCACGAAAACCAGCAACGGATGCAGCACCAGCTTGCCAAGAACAATCGGCGCAATCCGTGAGCCGTGTCCGCGCATGGGAAGCCCGACCAGCGTGCCGCCAATGACAAACAGGGACAGGGCACTACAGGCAGTTGCCAGCATATCGACCGTGCGTATCACCGGCCCGGGCAGTTTCAATCCGAGTACCGACACGGTGAGCCCCGCGAGCAAGCCGATAATCAGCGGGTTATAGGCCATCCGCATCAGCGATTTGCCCAATGCACGCCATTGCCCGGCGCTGCCTTGCCTGCTCTCGGCCATGCAGAGCAGGAAAGGGATGACCAGCAGGTTCTCCACTGTCATGTTGAGCGCAAGCGATACCCCGGCCACAGGGGCAAGGGTGAGCAGCAGGATGGGATAGCCGACATAACCGCTGTTCGAGCACGACATGCCCATCGCGTAGAAGGCGCTGGTGGCCGGATTCAGCCCGGAAGCCCGCCGGCACCAGAAATAGCCCAGGCCGACCATTGCCCATGATCCGAGGCAATAGGCGAGCAGGTAGCTGACATTCAGGATCTCCCCAAGCTGCCGCTGCGACAACGTCCGGAACAGCAGCGCCGGCAACGCCAGATTGATCACGAACCTGCCGAAAACGCGCATGTCGGCTTTGGCGAAGATCCCCGAGCGGGTCATCGAGTATCCGATCAGGATGGCGATATAGATCGGGGCGATGATGGCCAGGATGTCGAGCATTAGGTGGCTTCCGAAAAAACGTCCGTCAAGGCTGGTGCGCTGGCGCGCGCAACGCGGCCATCATGCCGCGGTGCCGGGGAGGGCAACCACGGCAGGTTGGCGGCGTTGCGGCTATTGTTCTTGCAACTGCAGGGGCCACTGGCCGCGCTCAGAACTTGTGGCGTATCCCGGCCATGACGCCCAGCCGTGTGCTGTTGCCGAACGTATTGCCGCTGTTGATGAAGGTGGGGGAACTGTTCAGCGGAATCCATGCGCCGCTCAGGTGGGTGTAATCGACTGCCATATAGACGTCGGTCCGCTTGCTGAAGTTGTAGTCCAGCATCGCCGCGGTGGTCAGGCGCTTGCCGCTTTCGCCGGCGTGCTTGAGCCAGTCGTACTGGAAGGTTCCGATCAGGCTCAGGGCTTCGGTGAGGTTGACGCGGGTGCCCACATAGCCGACGTTGTTGCGGTAGTCCGCGACATCGAGGCGGTTGTTGGTATAGCCCAGGTAATACTGCGCGCGCGCGGCCTTCCAGGTGCCGCCCAGGCCCCAGACGGTCTGCTTGCTGGCTTGCGAAGCGGGCACGGCGCCAAAGAAGGCGGAGGAGACATCGTGCGTGACCTGGTAGACGGCGCCAACCTCAAAGGGACCGGAACTGTAGACCAGCGAGCCGGCTGCGGCGTTGCTGGCCGAGGTACTGCCGGCGACTTCGCCGAAGGTGTAGGCGCCGGCCACCTGCAGGCCGCCGAAGGACTTGATGTACTTGATGGTGTTGTCGTAGCGCAGGCCGGTGTAATTGCCGCCCTGGTACCCGACGATGGAGTTGTTGGCGAAGGCCATGGCCTCGTAGGAGGACAGGATCTCGTGCGCGAGGGTGTACTGCCGCCCCAGCGCGAGCTTGCCGTAATCGCCATCCAGTCCCACCACGGCTGTGCGTCCGAAGAGGCGGCCGCCTTGCTGGCTGATGCCGGTATCGGGGTTAAAGCCCGACTCCAGGATGAAGAAGGCCTTCAGGTTGTTGCCCAGGTCTTCGGTGCCGCGCAGGCCCCAGCGGCTGCCGGTCAGTTCGCCGTCGGTCATTTGCCATTTGCTGTTGCCGGCAGCGTTCTCGTGGGTGGAGAAACGAATCGTGGTGTCGATCAGGCCATACAGGATGACGCCGGATTGCTGCGCGAATGCTGGCCATGCTGCGCTCCCCAGGATAAGCAGGGCGGCGGCTTTTTTCATATTGATACTCCTCCGGTTGGCTTTTGATATTTATTGATATCAATAAATATCTATTGATATCTTTTAATCCATCTTGATAAGTCGCCGCAGTGCGGGTCGCAGGCTGCCTCAGGCGAGTGCCTTGATCACTTTCGCTTCGCCCATGGCCTCTTCCCGCAAGCGGTCATAGTCCCGCTTGTCCATGGGGACCGCGCCGGGCTCGCCGAGGTCGCTCATGCGGATGCGATGGGTTTCCCGTGCGCTCCATGCGGCGATTGCCGCGATGATCGTGACGGTCAGGGTGATCGCGCCAACGGTGAGCGGGATATTGGCCGATCCCGGAGGCGCTGCCATGGCGAATAGCGCCGGAAGCAGGGCGGTGATGGCGGTGCCGGCGTTTTGGGCAATAGCCATGGCCGAGACGCGGGAGCGCGTCGGGAACAGCTCCGGGTAGAAGCTCGGGAACACCGCGTTATAGCCTTGGTAGACCACGCCCCACATCAGCAGCGACGAGACGATCGCCAGCGGCACGTTATGGATGCTGATGGCGTAAAGGTAAGCGAACGAGAGCAGCCCCGAGCCCAGCGCTCCGACGATGATCGGCGGCCGGCGGCCGATCTTGTCGGACAGGTTGCCGACAAACGGAATGACCAGCACGGCGAGGATATTGCCCGCGACCGGAATCCACAGATAAAGGCTCTTTTCAAAGCCAATGCCATAAGCCGGTTGCACCGCGTAAGCCGCGCCGAACACCGTGGCGACCACCGGGATGACGTTCATCAGGGCAACGCATACCACCCGGATCATGTCCTTCCAGCTGTATTTGAAGGCTTCGATGATCGGCGAGCGAGGCACGGCGCTGCCCTTCGCTTCCTGGGCAAATGCAGGCGTTTCATTGACTTCGCGGCGGATGATAAAGCCGGCGACAAGCACGAAGGCGCTCAGCAGGAAGGGAATGCGCCAGCCCCATGCGTTGAAGGCATCGGCGGGCATGTAGTACGCCAGCGGCAGGAATACCGCGGCGGCGAGGATCTGGCCGGCCTGCACGCCCTGGAGCGTGAAACTGGCGTAGTAGCCGCGTCGGCCGAACGGGGCGTGCTCGAGAATCATCGAACTGGCGCCGGAAATCTCGCCGGCCACCGCGAAACCCTGGATGAGGCGAAGGACGACCAGCAGCACAGGGGCAAGCATGCCGACCTGCTGATACGTCGGCAGCAGGCCGACCGCCATCGTCGAGAAACCCATCAGGAACATGCACAGGACCAGCACGGTCTTGCGCCCGTGGGTGTCGCCCCAGTGGCCCAGGAAGAATGCGCCGATTGGCCGTGCGATGTAGCCGACGCCGTAAGTTGCCAGCGACGCGACGATCGCGATCTTGGGGTTGCCCGAGGGGAAGAAGATCTGCGGGAAGATCAGGGACGCGGCCGTCGCATAGATGAAGAAGTCATAGTATTCGAGCGCCGATCCGATCCAGCCGCTCGCGGTCGCCTTCTTCGTCTGGCGTGCGCCGTGTGTGTCACGGTCGATGGTGGTAGCCATGTTGTCTCCTGTATTTGGTGCCTGAAAATTAAGCGATCGCCATGCCCCGGACAAGCTCAATTCGCGCAATTTGCGCGCTAATCGCGCTACTTGCGCGTTAGACGACCGAAAGTCGGGTTTTTACTAGCGTGAGGGGTTTTCCGGGACATGCGTCGGCGTCAACTGCGGCGACAGCGCTGGCAAGGTGTGCACAGCACTTGAGCGCCAGTCGAGCGACCTGATCGCCACGGTGCCGCCAACCGCTGGCTGCGCGGTATCTGCGAGGCGGGAGATCAAGCGCGGCAAGTTGGAGGCTGATGCCGATGCGCCGTGGGCGGGGAAGCGTCGGTGAAAGGGGGGAAGAAACCGCGAACACGTTCATTGTCAATGTGATCGCGGAAAGGCGTGTCCGGCTGCGAGGCACGCTTGTCGCTACCGCCGCTTTCCGCAACGGATAGCCGCCAGCGCGTGCCCCTGGCTCGCGCTGGCGTCTCCAGGACTTAGTCGCCTTTGAAGCCGGATGCCTTGATGACCGGCGTCCAGCGAGCGGCAAGCGCGTTCGCATACTTGGCGACTTCGTCAGCCGTACCGCCAGGCAGCAAGTCATAACCGGTGCGGCCCAGCTTCTCGCGGACATCGGGCATGGCCAGCACCTTGCGCGCGGCCTGGTACCACTGCGCGGACACCTCGGGCGCGGTGTTGGCGCGCACGTACAGCAGGTAGCGCGACGAGGTCACCAGGTTTGGAAATCCGGATTCCGCAAAGGTGGGCACGTCGGGGAGGGCATCCGCGCGCTTGTCGCCGGCCACCGCCAGCACGCGGAGCTTGCCGGCGCGGTGGTACTCCATGAACGAGGTCGTCGCGTCCATGCCCGCCGCAATCTGGTTTCCCATCAAGTCCGTCACCAGGGCGCCGCCTCCGCGATAGGGCACCAGGGTGCTGCCGGTACGGGACTGGGCCACGAATTCCCCGGCGAGGAAGTGGAGCAGGGTACCAACCGTGCTGATGCCGATCGAATGGTCAGCGGGACGGGCTCTGRCCGCCTGGACAAACTCGGCCAGTGTCCTGGCCGGAGAGTTTGCATTGACCGCCAGGCCAAACTGAACGCCGGCCACGTCGGTGATCGCCCTGAAATCGGTGGCGGGATTGAAACGCATATTGTTATAGATCAACGGGCCGATGAACATCGGATCGACCGGCGCCAGCAGCACGGTATGGCCGTCTGCCGGAGCGTTCTTCAATACCTCCGCCGCCACGCGGGTGCCGGCACCGGGCCGGTTGTCGACGATGACGGTCCGGCCAAGCGTTTCCTTGAGTTTCTCGGCCAGCAGACGGCCCATGAAATCGGCTGGTCCCCCGGCCGGGAATGGCACGATGATGCGAGACACGGATTGCCCCCATGCGGCGCGCGAGATCAGGCTGCCGGTGCACAGGGCGGCGGCGGTGCCGGCCAGCATGGCCCGGCGCGAAAACCGCGCAGGGGAAGTCGGGTTGCGTTCGTTCATGGGAGTCTCCTGTTTTGATTGCGGGGGTTGTTATCGGGCGGTGAACGGGGTGAAGCGCGCGGCGTCTTCTATGACCTGGCCTGCCTGCAGCAGCAGATCCTCCCGGAAGCGCCAGGCCAGCAGTTGCACGCCGACGGGTACGCCGCCGGCCATGCCTGTGGGCACCGAGAGGCCCGGCACGCCCAGCATGGCAGTGGCTAGCAGCGGGCTTTGGGCGTCAAGCAGGGCGTGGGTTTGTTCCAGCGTGCCGATATCGGCGTCCTGCGGGCATGGGCGCTGCCATGACACCGGCATCAACACCAGCGGATATTCATGCAGAAAGACCGACCAGTTGCGGCCCAGTGCCTGGCGCCGGGCCAGTGCATCGAGGAAGCCGTCGCGGTCGGTCTCCGGCATGCCCGCCAGCATGTTGCGCTGGCTGCGCCGCATGGCGTCGTCGCCATGTTGTTCCACGCCCGCGACGATATTCCGGCGGCTGTCGTCAGTCGTCAGCGTGCGCCACAGGGCGGCAGCTTCCACAAAGTCCGGCAGCGCGGCTTCCTCGACGGCGTAGCCGGCCTGCTGCAGCCAATGCGCCGCGCTGTCCAACGCTTCGCTGATTGCTGGATCGATGGGGATGCCGGGGCAGCGTTTGAACAGCGCCACGCGGATAGGGCCCGTTGGCGGCGGCAGTTCCAGCGGTACCGGCACCCAACTGGGGTCACGCGCGTCATGGCGCGCCATCGCGTGATATCCAAGCCGCAGGTCGGCCATGTTGCGTGCCAATGGTCCCTGCACCGACATGAGTTGCGGTGTGATGCCGCGCTCGACGCTGGCAGTGGGGTTGTACGCGGGTACCCGGCCTGTCGTGGGCCGCAGGCCAGGCACGCCGCAGGCATACGCCGGATAACGGATGGAGCCACCGATGTCATTGCCATGTGCCAGTGCGCCCATGCCGCAGGCCACCGCGGCAGCGGCGCCACCGCTGGACCCACCAGGCGTGATATCCGGGTTCCAGGGATTCAGCGTGCGCCCGTGCAGACCGTTGTCGGTGAACCAGCGCGACGAGTAGGTGGCCGTGTTGCTGCGCCCGACGATGATGGCGCCGGCATTGCGCCAGTTGGCAACCACCGGGGCGTCTTCGCGCGCGATATTCTCCCGCAACGGGATGACGCCGTTGGTAGTGGCATGGCCCGCCTGGTCCACATTGATCTTGATCGTGACGGGCACGCCGTGAAGCGGCCCGAGTTGCGCTCCGCTCGCGGTCATCTGGTCGGCCGCATCGGCGCTGGCCAGGGCCTGCTCGGCCAGCACTTCAGCCAGGGCGTTGAGGCTCGGGTTGAGCTGTTCGATGCGAGCGAGTGCGCTGGCCGTGGCCTCGCGGCAGGATATCTCGCGCCGCCGTACCGCGGCGGCAATGTCGACGGCGCTCCAGCGCCACAGCGTTTCATGGGGTTTCACGTGGGACTCCAAAAATTAGAGCAAAAACGATCCCGCCCCCATTGGCCGACGGCTGATGGGAGTATGGCGGGGAGGGGGCGGTGCCGGCGGGCGAGACCCACGCGGCCAAGGTCAGTCGCCCGGACTGATCAGCAGGCTGCTCCGGTCGACCCGCGACTCGGCTTCGAGGGCCAGGGCTTCGGCGTGCGCCATATGCTCTTGCATGAGTGCCCGGGCACGGTCGGCGTCGCGCGCGCGGAATGCATCCATCAGGGCCGTGTGGCTGTGGACGATCTCGTCGTCGAAGCGGTCGAAACTCTCTTGTGCGTTGCGTACCACGATCACGCGGCGAATGATGTCGTTGAGCAGGCGGCAGAACAGCGCCAGCATGGGGCTGCTGCAGGCATCGGCGAGCCGGTCGTGAAAGAGCAGATCCGCTTCGCGGCGCTCGTTCCAGTCCTCGCTGCCGCCATGCGCCGGATGGCTCAGGCCGATCAGCGCATCGAGATCGGCCAGGTCGGCCTCGGTCAGGCGCAATGCCACATTGGCTGCCAGTTCGGGCTCAACCGCGCGGCGCAAGGCATATAGCGTCGCGATATCGACCGGCTGGAAGTAGAGGAAGTTGGAGACAGCCTCCAGGCACTGGACGTAGGAGGGCTGCGTCAGCGTGGCGCCTCCGTTGGGCCCGGTAGTGACGGTGACCAGGCCCTGCACCTGCAAGGCGGTCAGCGCTTCGCGCACCGTTCCGCGGCCGACGCCCATCTGCTCGATCAGCGCCGCCTCCTGCGGCAACTTGCCGCCCACTTTCTGGTGCGTCTGGACAATCCAGCGCTTGATACCGTTGACTACCTGATCGACGCGCTTTACGCGCTTGCTGCCGGATAACCCGGGCTTGGGGGCGTGAGGCATTGCTGACTCTATTTATGATCATAATTATCATAATTGGTCAGCGGCCCGATTTTTCCTATGCGGGTATTCCCGGGGCGGTGGCTTGCGGGCATCGCGCCTTCGTGGAGGCGGCGCAGGAGGGGGCTGGCTGGCCGAAGGCCGATGGCGAGTCCCCTGGCGGCGCGCAAGGCAGCCGGGATAGGCCGTAGCGGGATACCAGCCGGGCAGGCAAAGCGTGTTTTGTGCATTTCATAATGCAAAAAGCCATCCCGTGTTTGAGCCCCCTGAAGCAAAATCAGGCAAAATTCGACGTTACTGCCGGGCTGCGACCCAGCCGGTGGCGTTCTCCAACCCATTTCTTGACCCTGAGAGAAGCAATGAGTACCCAGCAACCCACCATCATCTACACGCTGACCGACGAGGCGCCGCTGCTGGCGACCAGCGCCTTCCTGCCGATCATCCGCACCTTTACCGCGCCGGCCGGGATCGACGTCACCACCAGCGATATTTCGGTGGCGGGCCGTATCCTGGGCGAATTCCCGGAATTCCTGACCGAAGCGCAGCGCGTCCCGGACAACCTGGCTGAACTGGGCCGCCTGACCCTGCTGCCGGACACCAACATCATCAAGCTGCCCAACATCAGTGCTTCGGTGCACCAGCTGGTCGGCGCCATCAAGGAACTCCAGGCCAAGGGCTACAACGTGCCTGACTTCCCGGAAGACCCGAAGACCGATGCCGAGAAGGCCATCCGCCAGCGCTACTCCAAGTGCCTGGGAAGCGCCGTGAACCCCGTGCTGCGCGAAGGCAACTCGGATCGCCGCGCACCGGCCGCCGTGAAGAATTACGCCCGCAAGAACCCGCACAGCATGGGCGAGTGGAGCATGGCTTCGCGTACCCACGTGGCGCACATGAAGCACGGCGACTTCTACCACGGTGAAAAGTCCATGACCCTGGACCGCGCCCGCGACGTGAAGATGGAGCTGGTCACCAAGAGCGGCAAGACCATCGTGCTGAAGCCCAAGGTTTCGCTGCTGGACGGCGAGATCATCGACAGCATGTTCATGAGCAAGAAGGCGCTGTGCGACTTCTACGAAGAGCAGATGGAAGACGCGCGCAAGACCGGCGTCATGCTGTCGCTGCACGTGAAGGCCACGATGATGAAGGTCTCGCACCCCATCGTGTTCGGCCACGCCGTGAAGATCTTCTACAAGGAAGCCTTTGCCAAGCACGGCGCGCTGTTCGACGAACTGGGCGTGAACGTCAACAACGGCCTGGTCAACCTGTACGACAAGCTGGAAAGCCTGCCCAGCTCCAAGCGCGAGGAAATCATCCGCGACATGCACGCCTGCCACGAGCATCGCCCGGAACTGGCGATGGTGGATTCGGCCAAGGGCATCTCCAACCTGCACGCCCCCAATGACGTGATCGTGGACGCCTCGATGCCGGCCATGATCCGTATCGGCGGCAAGATGTGGGGCGCCGACGGCCGCCCGAAGGACACCAAGGCTGTGATCCCGGAAAGCACGTTCGCCCGCATCTACCAGGAAATCATCAATTTCTGCAAGACCAACGGCAACTTCGACCCGGTCACCATGGGCACCGTGCCCAACGTCGGCCTGATGGCCCAGCAGGCCGAGGAATACGGCTCGCACGACAAGACCTTTGAAGTGCCCGAAGCCGGCGAAGCCCGCATCGTGGACATCGCCACGGGCGAAGTGCTGCTGGTGCAGAACGTGGAAGAGGGCGACATCTGGCGCATGTGCCAGGTCAAGGACGCGCCGATCCGCGACTGGGTCAAGCTGGCCGTTACCCGCGCCCGCAACTCCGG
Source organism: Cupriavidus sp. 05N39 (assembly GCF_056397325.1). NCBI lineage: Bacteria > Pseudomonadati > Pseudomonadota > Betaproteobacteria > Burkholderiales > Burkholderiaceae > Cupriavidus > Cupriavidus sp. 05N39. The sequence continues at coordinate 89,824 of NZ_JBFTNE010000007.1, read as the reverse complement.
CATGCCGGCGATCTTCTGGCTGGACCCGTACCGTCCGCACGAAGCCGAGATGATCAAGAAGGTCGAGACCTACCTGAAGGATCACGACACCACCGGCCTGGACATCCAGATCATGTCGCAGGTGCGCGCCATGCGCTACACGCTGGAACGCGTCATCCGCGGCCTGGACACCATCTCGGTCACCGGCAACATCCTGCGCGACTACCTGACCGACCTGTTCCCCATCATGGAACTGGGCACCAGCGCCAAGATGCTCTCCATCGTCCCGCTGATGGCCGGTGGCGGCATGTACGAAACCGGTGCGGGCGGCTCGGCGCCCAAGCACGTCAAGCAACTGGTGGAAGAAAACCACCTGCGCTGGGACTCGCTGGGTGAATTCCTGGCGCTGGCCGTGTCGCTTGAAGACCTGGGCATCAAGACCAGCAACGCCAAGGCCAAGATCCTGGCCAAGACGCTGGATGCCGCCACCGGCCAGCTGCTGGAGAACAACAAGAACCCGTCGCCCAAGACCGGGCAACTGGACAACCGCGGCAGCCAGTTCTACCTGGCCATGTACTGGGCCCAGCAACTCGCGGCGCAAACCGAAGATGCAGCCCTGGCCGCGCAGTTCGCGCCGCTGGCCAAGCAACTGACCGACAACGAGCAGGCCATCGTGGCGGAACTGTCGGCCGTGCAAGGCAAGGAAGCGGACATCGGCGGTTACTACAAGCCCGACTTCGCGAAGCTGGATGCCGTGATGCGCCCGAGCAAGACGCTGAACGCGGCGCTGGCGGCTGCGCAGGCTTAAGGAAGTTCCGCTGCCTCCGGTCGGGGCGGGTTGTACCTGCGCTATCCCTGACCGCTCCCTTCCGGCCCAGGGCCGGGAGGGATTTTGCTGATCGTCCCGTTGATGGCAGCAGTTGCACGATGCGCTTCGGGGCAAGGCGATGTTTTTCTTCCGGTTCGCTATGCGGAGCACTTGCAAATTCCGATCCGTTAGGTAAAATGCGCCTCCTCACCTAGCCCAGGTGGCGAAATTGGTAGACGCACTAGGTTCAGGTCCTAGCGGTGGCAACACTGTGGAGGTTCGAGTCCTCTCCTGGGCACCAAGATAGAAAGCAAAAGGCCTGCATTCGTGCAGGCCTTTTGCTTTGGTGCTTCGCGTCGAAAGGCGAGAGGCGAGAGGTGAAAGGCGACCCCTTGTCGCGTCAAGGCAAAGGCCTAGGTATTTTTGCTTAGTTGCACGAAGCAACTATTGCAACGAGAATCTGTTGTCGATATCGACTAATTCTCCGAAGCCTGCCATGCCATCCTCCGACCACCCCATCCTCGAATACCTGTCGTTCCGGCTCGATCGGCTGAGCGAGCTGAGCAAGGCGGCGGGTTCGCAGTTCTACGAAAACGAGTTCGGCGTCACGGTGCGGGACCTGCGCGTGCTTCGCCTGGTTGCGCTGGAGCCGGGGCTGACCCTGAGCCGGCTCATCGAACTCACCTTGCTCGAAAAGACACAGGTGTCGAAGCTGGTCAGCGCGCTGGTGCGGCAAGGGCTGCTGAGCCGGCAGATCGGCGAACTCGATGCCCGGCAGATCAATCTGTTCCTGAGCGCGGAGGGCGAGAGCATGGTGAAGCGAACCTACGAGCGCGGCAATACGCTGGAGAAGGCATTGCTGGCCACGCTGACCGAGGCGGAGCTCAAGACGTTCAATCGCTGCATCGACAAGCTGACCGATACGCTCGAGCACCGTGCGAGGGACGCCGGCCATGAAGGCGCGGCCAGGGTCAAGCCCAAGCGGGCCGCATAGATTCTTGGTTTCCCGTGCCGGGGTTGCGAATCCGGTGCTGGCTGATGCACTGATGCACCTTCACCGATGGATGACCCAATGACAATCAACGAGACAAACGAGACAACCGCCCTTAATGCGCTGAGCGCCACGACGCTGCTCGACCTCTATGCCCGCAAGGCGTTATCGCCAGTGGAGGTGACCCAGGCCGTGCTGTCGCAAATGGAAGCATGGGAGCCGCATATCCATGCGGCCTATGCCCTCGACACGCAGCGCGCGCTGGCGATGGCACGCGAGTCCGAGGCGCGCTGGCAGCGCGGCGCGCCGCAAGGGGCGCTGGACGGCGTGCCGGTGACGATCAAGGAGAACATCGCCACGCAAGGGGTGCCCGTCCCGCTGGGCTGCGCCGCGACCGAGCTGGTCCCGGCCGCGAAGGATGCGCCCCCGGCGGCGCGCTTGCGTGAAGCCGGGGCTGTGTTCCTCTGCAAGACCACGATGCCGGACCTCGGCATGCTTGGCGCGGCCATGTCCAGCTTTCACCCGCTGACGCGCAATCCATGGGACCTCAGCCGGAATACGGGCGGCTCCAGTTCGGGCGCGGGCGCGGCAGCGGCGGCCGGCTATGGTCCCCTGCATGTCGGCACGGACATCGGTGGCTCGGTGCGCGGGCCGGCCGGTTTCTGCGGCATCTTCGGGCTCAAGCCGAGCCTTGGCCGCATTCCGATCGATCCGCCTTATGCGGCGCGCGCCGCCGGTCCGATGACGCGCACCGTGGCGGATGCCGCGCTCATGATGCGCGTGCTGTCGCAGCCCGATGCGCGCGACCATATGAGCTTGCCCTACCAGGCTATCGAGTGGAACCGGCTGGATCGCAGCCTCAAGGGCCTGCGCATCGGCTTGTGGCTTGAGCTCGACTGCGGCATCCCGCTCGATCCGGATGTGCGCGAAGCGGTGGAGAGGGCGGCCAGGGCATTCGAAGCGGCCGGCGCGGTCGTCGAACCGATCCGGCCGTGGATCGAGCCGGGCATGCTCGAAGGTATCAGCCGCTTCTGGGCCATGCGCACACGCATGGACCTTTCCGCGCTGCCCGAAGCGCGGCGCGGAAAGGCGTCGCCAGCTATCCAGTGGGCGGTGCAAAAGAGCCAGGAGGTCAGCGCCGAGCAGCTATACAAGGCGCACGCCCAAGGCCTGGCGCTGCGCGCGGCGACCGTGGCCGCCACGCGCGATTTCGACTATGTGTTCTCGCCCGTTTTCCCGCAGCCTGCGTTTGGCGCGGAACAGACGCATGTGGAATACGAGGGCGTCGAGCCGATTCACCAGGCAAGCTTCACGATCGTCTACAACTTCTCCGAGCAGCCCGCGGCATCCGTCAATTGCGGGTACGCGGCGGAGGGCATGCCCATCGGCCTGCAGATTGCCGGACGGCGTTTCGACGATCTGGGCGTCCTGCAGATGGCCAGGGCCTGGGAGGAGATGCGTCCCGCGCAGCGGCCCTGGCCGCAACCGCCGCGGACGGCAGCCTGAGCGCGTCGGGCAGCGAGGACGTCGCCCGGTGAGGCGGCGTTCCGTCAGCTACCCAGCCGGGCTTCGATCTTTCCGGTCAGCCCGTCAACCCAGGAACGCAGCAGTTTGTCGGAGACCACCAGCGGCACCGATGCCGCCACGATCTGGTACACCTTGTTGCGTCGTACCTTGGAGACTTTTCCGGGGTCGAGCCAATCGTCGTTGTTGACGAGCAGCAGCAGGGTTTCCAGGCCGATGAGGACCGGCCACAGGCACGCCAGCCGCAACCGGATGGAGAACGCCGGGATGGCGAGCGTGTATTCAACCGCCTCCCGGAAGTGATCCAGCGTTTCGCGGATCAGCTCGAACAGCAGCGGTTGGGCGCGCAGGGCGTTGGCCGGCAGCAAGAGATCTTGCGGCGTCAATCCAAACCGGTCCAGCATCGTGGCTGGCAGATAGCAGCGGCCAATGCGCAGGTCCTTGCCGCAGTCACGCAGGACGTTCGTCAACTGCAGTGCCTTTCCGAAGCGCACGCCACGGTGCAGCATGGTCTCCGGGCTACCCTTGAGTGTTCCCGGCATGTGCGCATAGGTCATCTTGGTCCAGAATTCCCCCACGCATCCCGCAACCAGGTAGGTGTACCGGTCAAGCTCTTCCGGTTCGCGAAGCGCGACGATCTGCCCGGAGCATTCGTCGGGGAAGGTACGGAGATCAAACTCCATGCCCGTCGTCAGGGTCGTCACGATCTCGCGTACCGCCGCCCGGTCGGACTCGCTCAACTGGGACAATATCGACAGCGCGGGCCCCAGCGACTCGAGCAGGACCTTCTCGTCGGACTGCGTCTGCTGCCCCGCGACTTCCACCGCCATGCGTCGCAGGAACGTCCCGTCGTCCGCGGCGCCGTTGACCTGATCGCGCAGCGACAGGAGCAGATCCAGCCGTTGCCGCGGCGGAATGAGCGAAGTGTCGGCGATCGTGTCCGCGGCGCGGGCCAGCAGATACGCCAGGCCAACGGGATCGCGCATCCCGGCGGGCAGCACGCGCAGCGTCAGGTAGAAAGAACGTGAAACGCCTTTCAGTAGCGGGCCGAGGAGGAAGGCCCGGGTGGGGTTAGGCATGGATTGGGGTCAGGTCGGTATTGGACAGGTCAGGCGCTGCCGAATTGTATCCGGCAACGATGCCGCGGCGGTGATGCGTATCGAGTGGCCATCCAAGGCGGATCGGCGCTTTTTCTCATCGACTCTCTGCGCCGTCAATTGCCTCGGTGCGGAGATGGCAGTGAGGGGACACAGATCAGCCACGTTGCGGCGGTGCATTTGCGGCAGCCTGTGAAGTTTGCTTCCAGCTCGAAACCGTCATGCCAAAATGTTTCCTGAACCAGAAAGCGAAAGCGCTGGGACTCGAGAAGCCGAGCAGATCGGCGAGTTCGGCGAGGGAACGATCGCTGTCGAGGATCTGGCGGGCGGCGAGTTCAGACCGGACCGACTGGAGCAGCGACAAAAAGCCCGTGCCTTCCGCGGCGAGATGGCGATGCAAAGTCCGGCGATCCACGCCAAGGTGCTTTGCCACCTGGTCCGATGTACACCTGCCCCCGGGCAACATGGCAACCACGACCTGCCGTACGGTGTGCGTCGCACTTTCATCGGATCCAGACAGGGCCTGATCGAGAAAGCGACGGACATATGGCGTCATGCGGTAGTCATTGGCCGGCATGGGCGCGGCGAGGTCCTTTGCGGCACAGACGATGCCATTGAAACTTGCATTGAACTCAACCGCCGCGCCGAACAACGCTTTGTGACACGTGGCACCGTGCGGTTGACGATGCTCGAAACAGACGCTTCGGGGCCGCCAGGCTGGCCCCAATAGTTCCTGGATCGTGCGGTATAGCACGCCCACGGCCATTTCAATGGACTGCCGCACCGGGTGCTTGCCGGTGGCCAGGATCTCTTCGCGAATCAATACGGCGTCGCCGAAGTCTTCGATGCGAGTCAACAGCGACGCATTGATCAGGCGCATATAGCGACACAGGTTGTCCAGCGCCTGCCGGGCATTCGGCGCTTCGCGCATCACGAAACTGATCGGGCCCAGGTTGGCCAGCCGCCGGTCCATGGCCAGTTGCAAGCCGAAGTCTTCCACGCCTGCCATCAAAGCACTGTCCTCAAGCAGCTGGCGTACCGCCATGGTACTGACCGGCATATCGGGGTCGAGAAGGCTCCGGGGACTCAACCCCACCTTGCGCAGCATCGCCTCAGGGTTGAGTCCATGGTGGCGCGCCAGTTCCGTGTAGCCGGTAAGACTGGCGCTTCGGATCAAGGGCGTGTAACTGGGCATGGGGATGTCCCAATTTAGATATTGAATGTCCCAAATAATACATCACATTCGATCTTGCAGCGATAGTCTTCTGATGTGCATCTGATCCCCGATGCCCGGCGGGGCGGGGTCAATGGAGCGCAGCGTGGCTTCAGTCTTTACGCCGGACCTCATGCGCAAAAGCCAGCTGTTGACAGACCCGAGTCGCAGCATCACCTCAAATCGAATTCGATCATGACAACATCCACTGTGCTTATCGTCCCCGGCCTGCGTGACCAGGTTGCCGGGCATTGGCAGACATTGCTGGCCGAGCGACTGCCCAATGCCCGCACAGTGCCGCCAATGGGGCGCGAAAACCTGGACTGCTCTCGCCGTGTCGCGGCCATTGAGCAGGCGGTGGCAGACATTGGCGGTCCTGTACTGCTGGTCGCCCACAGCGGGGGCTGCATCATGCTTGCCCACTGGGCCCTGACAACCGCACACGCGGCACGCATCCAGGGCGCATTGCTGGCGTGTCCGCCTGACTTTGAGCGCCCCATGCCGGAAGGCTACCCGACATTGTCCGCGATCCACGCTAGTGGCTGGCTCCCGGTCCCACGCCAGCGGCTTCCGTTTCCCAGCCTGGTTGCTACCAGCCAGAACGATCCGCTGGGCGAACTGCCGAGGGTGATCGAACTCGCGCGGGCCTGGGGCAGTGACACGGTGGACCTGGGCGAGGTCGGTCATCTGAACCCGGCATCTGGCTATGGCCCCTGGCCGATGGCCACGCAGTTGATCGAGCGGCTTGACGCCGGGCGTCTCTCGAACAGCGCCGAGTCCACGTTGTACCGCTGACCAGGCAAGCATCAGCGGCAGCTCTCAACGCAAGAGCGGCCCGACCAGTGCTACGCGCCGCATGTAGCGGCCATGCTCACCGCGACCTCGAGTCCCGCAAGACCACGGGATCGTTCGTCCTGGTGATCTGAACAAGAAAACAAGGAGACAAGCCATGCATATCGAACCGTTGACATGCGCCATAGGTGCCGAGCTCGTAAACGTGAACCTGGCAGACGCCGTGCACGACGATGGCCTGTTCGCCGAGATCAGGGCCGCGCTGCTCAGGCACAAGGTGCTGTTCCTGCGCGACCAGGACATCACGCGCGATGAGCATGTGGGCTTCGCGCGCCGCTTCGGCGAACTCGAGGACCACCCCGTGGCCGGCAGCGACCCGGATCACCCGGGCCTGGTGCGCATCTACAAGTCGCCGGACGCCCCCAACGACCGCTACGAGAACGGCTGGCACTGCGACGCCACGTGGCGCGAGTCGCCGCCAATGGGCTGCGTGCTGCGCTGCGTGGAATGCCCGCCGGTGGGCGGAGACACCATGTGGGCCAATATGGCGCTGGCCTACGACAAGCTGCCCGAGCAGGTCAAGATCCAGATCGCTGGCCTGCGTGCGCGGCACAGCATCGAAGCCACGTTCGGTGCGGCCATGCCGATCGAGAAGCGCCTGGCACTCAAGGCCCAGTACCCGGATGCCGAACATCCCGTGGTGCGCACCCATCCCGAGACCGGCGAGAAGGTGCTGTTCGTCAACGGCTTCGCCACCCATTTCTCGAACTTCCACACGTCGGCCAACGTGCGCTACGGCCAGGACTTCACGCAAGGCGGATCGGCGCTGCTGCAGTACCTGATCGGCCAGGCCTTGATCCCCGAGTACCAGGTGCGCTGGCGCTGGAAGCCGAACAGCATCGCCATCTGGGACAACCGCTCGACGCAGCACTACGCCGTGATGGACTACCCGCCCTGCCATCGCAAGATGGAGCGCGCCGGCATCGTCGGCGACAAGGTGTTCTGACTCTCACTCCCGCCAACCCTATCGCCTTTCTTCCTTTCCCACCCAGGAGACACGCCATGAACTTTCTCGACGGACACCTGTTCCCCGAAAACCAGCAGCCGCTCATCATCACGGCAGCACCCTACGCGCCGTCCTATGTCCCTTCTGATTTTCCCGAGGACATCCCGGTGACGATGGAGRCGCAGATCCAGAAGGCGGTGGACTGCTACAACGCGGGCGCCACGGTGCTGCACCTGCACGTGCGCGAACTCGACGGCCGCGGCTCCAAGCGGCTGTCCAAATTCAACGAGCTGGTCGCCGGCGTGCGCAAGGCCGTGCCCGAGATGATCATCCAGGTGGGTGGTTCGATCTCCTTCGCGCCGGAGACCGATGGCGCCGCCGCCAAGTGGCTATCCGACGATACGCGCCACATGCTCGCCGATCTCGATCCCAAGCCCGACCAGGTCACGGTGACCGTGAACACCTCGCAGATGAATGTGCTGGAGCACTTCGATTACGAAGACCTGCGCGGCACGTCGATGGAAGATCCGGCCACCTTTCAGGCGTACAAGGAAATGACGGTGCCCTCGCAGCCTGGCTGGGTCGAGGAGCACATCCGCCGCCTGTCGGCCGCCGGCATCCAAAGCGCTTTCCAGTGCTACAACATCAACAGCTTCGAGTCGGTCGAGCGCCTGATGCGCAGGGGCATCTACAAAGGCCCGCTGGTCATGAACTGGGTGGCTATCAGCGGCGGCATGGACGCGCCCAACATCTACAACATGGCCAACATTGTGCGCGCCGTGCCCGATGGCGCCGTGCTGACGGTGGAAAGCTCCGTGCTCAACGTGCTGCCGATCAACATGATGGGCATCGCCATGGGCCTGCATGTGCGCTGCGGCATCGAGGACAACCTCTGGAACCAGCAGCGCACCAGGAAGTTCAGCACGGTCCAGCAGATCGAGCAACTGGTGCGCATTTCACGCGAGTTCGGCCGTCCGATCGCCACTGCGCAGCAGGCGCGCGAGATTTCCAAGATCGGCGTGTTCTACGACACCGTGGAGGAGTCCCTGGCGGCCAACGGCTTCGCGCCAAACCGCATCGGTCGCCAGCAGGGCCACCTGCGCAAGATCGCCTGAGCGTCGCCACGCCCTGGCCAACAACGACAACGACAACAACTACAACTACAACTACAACTACAACTACAACTACAACGAGGAGACAAGGATGAAGCAAGCAACCAGGTACCGCCAGCGCGCGACGCTTCTCGGGGTCGCCATCGCCCTGTGCGCGGCGCCTCTGGCGGCAAACGCATGGTCGCAAAAGCCGGTCAGGGTCGTGGTGCCGGCGCCCGCCGGCGGCACGATGGACGTCGTGGCGCGGGTGCTGTCCGAGGCCATCTCGACCGAGATCGGCCAACCGGTGATCGTCGACAACAAGCCGGGCGCCGGTGGCGCCATCGGTGTGCAGGGACTGAATCTCGCGCCACCGGATGGCCAGACGATCATGGTCATTGCAAGCAACATCCTGACCGAAATTCCGCTGGTGATGAAGACGGGTTTCGATCCGGTCAAGGACGTGAAGCCGGTGACGATGGTGGCCCGCTCCGCCATGGTCCTGGTGGCAACGCCGACGGTGCCGGCCAAGGACCTGAAAGGGTTGATCGGCTACCTCAAGACCGCCAAGGGTGGCCAGGGAAGCTATGCGTCCTACACCGCGGGAACCAGCTCGCACTACGCAGGCGCCATCTTCGCCAGCAAGTCCGGGCTGGACCTGCAGCACGTGCCCTTCCCGGGCTCGCCACCCGCGCTGCAGAACGTGATGGGCGGCCAGGTCGACATCATGTTCGACGGTGCCGTGACCTCGCTGCCCCTGATCAAGGCAGGCAAGCTCAAGGCCTTCGGTGTCGGGACCACGATGCGGCTGGCGCAACTGCCCGATGTGCCAACGATGGCGGAGCAGGGCTTCCCCGAGATCATCGATTTCTCGAACTGGGTGGGCGTCATCGTATCGTCCAAGGTGCCCGACGACATCGTGAACAGGATCAATGCCGTGGTCACCAAGGTAGCCTCGACGCCAAAAGTACGCGAGAAGCTGATGGGGCTCAGCTTCTCTCCGATGGTCAGCGAAAACCCCGAAGCGCTGGCCAGAATGACGCATGCCGAGTACGAGCGCAACGCGCAGATCGTCAAGGCGTACAACATCAAGTTCAACCAGTGAGCGATCGGGCTTGGCCATGCCCCGGCGCGTTGATGCATTCAGTGCCTGGCCTGGCCACGAACCCATCGCCTGACTGTCAGCGACCAACTGAGTCGGCCGCGTGGGACCCCTCGGAACATACACAGGAATACAAACATGTCAAAAGCCATTCGCTTCTATGAAACCGGCGGCCCGGAAGTGCTGAAGTTCGAGGACGTCGAGGTCGGCGAGCCCGGCCCCGGCGAGGCCCGCGTGCGCCACAGCTACATCGCGCTGAACTTCATCGATATCTATTTCCGCACCGGCCGCTACCCGCTGGCGCTGCCCAACGGGCTGGGCTCCGACGCGGTCGGTGTGGTCGAGGCCGTGGGTTCCGGCGTGACGGACATCCGCGTGGGTGACCGCGTCGGCTACCTGATCGGGCCGCAGGGCGCTTACTCCCAGGTGCGCGTGATGCCGGCGGCGGTGCTGATCCCGCTGCCCGATGGCATCTCCGACCGCACCGCCGCCACGCTGATGATGAAGGGCATGACGGCGCAATACCTGTTCCGTCAGGTCTACCCGCTCCAGGGTGGCGAGACCATCCTCTACCACGCGGCTGCGGGTGGCGTGGGGCTGATCGCATGCCAGTGGGCGCGGGCGATGGGCGTCACCATGATCGGAACCGTGAGTACCGACGAGAAAGCCGCGATCGCCAAGGCCAACGGCTGTGCGCACACCGTCGTGACCTCGCGCGAGAACATCGTGCAGCGCGTCAAGGAGATCACCGACGGCAAGGGTGTTCCGGTGGTCTATGACTCGGTGGGCAAGGACACGCTGGAAGCCTCACTGGACTGCCTGCAGCCGCGGGGCTCGCTGATCAGCAACGGCACCTCGTCGGGAGCCGTGATTGTCGACTCCCAGATGCTGGCCGCGAAGGGATCGATCTGGTTCACGCGGCCCGCCATGATGCACTATATCCAGCCGCGCGCACACATGCTGGACATGGCCAGGGAATTGTTCGACCACGTGCTGGCCGGCCGCATCGTGAGCGAACCCCAGCAGACCTTTGCCCTGGCCGATGCCGCCGACGCGCACCGGGCGCTCGAGTCCCGCAAGACAGTAGGGTCCACCGTCCTGGTGCCCTGACAGAGGCATTGTCACGTTGCCGAAGCGATCGCCCGAGATGGCGTGATGAAGACGATATCGCTTTGTCACCGCCATCTCGGCGCTTGCATGCGCAAACGCCGCAGATCGGATTGTCCCGATATTGACTCTTGAGGGAAGTCCGTGCGGACAGAATCTGCCTTGAACGGTCGCTCCTTTTAGCTCCCCAATCCAGGTCGATCGGAGCCGATCCTTGGCATTCGCCATTACGCCCGTCTATCTTGCGCGCTTCCAGGTTACCGTCGCGGAGCCGCCCCCGGACGCTTGCGCAGTCATGTATTGAAGATCGTCTCGGCTGAGCGCGACCACGGAGCGCTTCTGTTCGGTTGCGTCCCAGTTTGGAAAGGTCGATTTATCGATATTGAGAGTGAGGCTCTTGCCTTCCGGATTTAAGGCGTAGGTGCCGAAGAGGGCAACGCTCTTGCCGATTACCGCCTTGTTTTCCTCTAGCGAACCAGCAGCGCGATTACCGGAGGCAAATTTTGGCAGATCCGCCCCAATGATGGTTAGCATAAACCGGCCTTGGGCATCCAGAATCATCATCCCTTTCGCCCCTGGACCGAACTGATCGATCTTCTTTCCGTCCTTATCGAGAACTGATGAGACAAGCGTCCACGTTCCGACTATATCGTAGGCTTCTTGAGCAAACACGCCGGTCGCTGGGAGCGCAGCGCCCAGACATATCGCCACCATCGGAGAGTACTTCCCAAGGATGCTGTTCATTCGACTCCTCCAAGGTCAAAGGATGAATCGTTCCCGGCGCGTCCCCGGATGTCTGTCAGCTGGCGTACATTGGAACTGCGGTTCTCTGCCAAGCATAGGTGATGGCTCGCCTTGGCAGAAAGGTGGTTTTTGCATCGGCACAGCGCTAACTGCCGGCGAGCGGCGACTCCAGGGCGGCGCAAACGGTTAGGGATACTTGCCGTCCTGAAATCAGCTTTGGTACTCTTCGCCCCATTGCAGCTAATGGATCGGAACTTTCTCCCGTCACATTTCGAATTGAAGCAGGGTGGTCGCGGGCTAGCCGCTAACAAGAAGTTTTGAAGAAGGCCGGCGTCTGCTTGTGCGCCTAATGCCGACCTCATTTTGGGCGATGGCCGCCGCCTCACAGCGGAGGCCATCGGTGGCTAATGTTTGCGGCTGCTCGAATGCACCTTTCCGTGCCGGTCACCCGTGCGCATTTCGCTGCGGTCCTCAGCGCGCGATCGGCCCTTGTCCCGGTCACCCGCATTTGGGCCATTGCTATTGATCAGGCCACGGCTACTGATCTGACTGCCCGAGCGGCCACCGAAATCACCGCCGGCTCGAGCCGCCCCGCCCATGCCGCCGCCATGCTGCGCGTGAGCGGCTACCGAGGTCGCCGCCAGGATGGAAGTTGCGATCAGGGAAAACAAGCGGATCTTGTTCATGCGATTCTCCTACGTCCGAAGTTGCTCAGGAAAACGCCGCGTGCTCAGCAACGCCCTTTCTTTGCCTGCCCGGGTGGGCAGAAGCCGGGACCCGGCCCCGAGTCGACGACCACTCCGGCCGGGACAACAACGGCCGCGCCGGGTGTGTAGACGGCGCAGCCGGCCATGAGCGTGGCGGTCAGCACGGCTCCGAATAGGAATTTCATCTGTTGCTACTCTCTTATTGGGTTTGAGTGTCGGCGCGGCAGTGGCACCCGCACGTCAGAATGCGAAGTTCTGGGACACGCCTGTTGTGGTCACGGTGACTGGCTGAGTGATGACCGACCCGCTGGCACTCGTAGCCTGGATACTGTACTTGCCTGCCACAGTGCCATCCTGCGTGAGCAGGATCCCCCCAGCCGGCAGCGGGGTCTGGTATGTGCCAACCGCAGGTCCAGCCAGCGGCAATGCCGGCTGCGTCAGGAACAAGCTGTAGGCCCCCGAATCCGACGCCGCCGCGGTGGCGGCAATCTCGAAGGTACCGCCGCCAGTTTGCTGCAAGGCACGGACGGTTCCCGCCGCAGTGATGGGGGTGATCGTACCGGAGACTCTGCCAAACGTTGAGGCCGGCAGGTTGAGCGGTGCAGCAGCCGTCGCGACGACAGTGCTGCTGCGTGCCACGACCGGCACGCCTCGCACGATGCCGGTGCCGCGCCCGGTGGCCGAGGTCGGCACAACCACAACGTCCACATTGCCGGCGGTACTGCTCTGCTCGATCGGCGACAGCGTGAAATTGCCGCTGGCGTCAGCCACGGTCGCCTTGACCACGACGCCGTTGCGTTCAGCAAATACCTGGGCGCCTGGCGCGGAGGCCACCACACCGGCGACAGTGCCGCTCACCACCGTTGGTAAAGCGGTAACCACCGGCTTGAGCCCATAGGTTTTGTTGCCGCGTGTGACGATCGACTTGCAAGCATCGAAGTCCAGCACCAGATCGGTCAACGTATCAGGGGCCACGGTGAAGGGGCGGTTGATCTTGATGCCGGTCTGGACGGCGCTGGGTGTGTCGAGCGCTTGCTCGGCAGCGCCAGTGGGTACCACCGAATTGGCAAGCGCGCCGGCGCCATTGGCCACGAGCACCAGGCGGATCTGCTGGTAAGTGCCGGCCGGAAGCGGAGTCTGACCGAGAGTGGTGAGTACGCCATTTGTAAGCGATAGCAGATCAATTCGCCGTGCCGGGCTCACAGTGACGTCGACCCAGCCGGTGCCGTTGATGTCCGCGTTGGGATCTGTGTGGACCCGAACTTTGTCAACCGTGACAAAGACATGATCAAAGCCACAGGCGGGTGCATCGGTCATCGACACACTCAAGGTGCCTGCACTGTTGCTGGTGGTGCTGTTCGATGAGCCGTCGCCGCCCCCGCCGCAGGCGGCAAGAGCGAGTGCACTGCTCAATGCAAGCAGTCGCAATGGCGATGAGACGATTGTTGTCGCGTTCATGATATGTCCCCTCGTAAATCTCTTGGCGTGGCGAGCATAGTTTGGATCGCTCTGTCTCGTTGTAAAACTTTGTTAATGTCCGGCTGACGCGAGAACGAATTACAACAGGCGCCAGACAACGAAGCAATGCTATGTCTTAAACCAAATGCGCGTCCCAGAAATCGCCCTGCCAGGCACAGCCAGATTCGGCGCTTCATGGTCGCGATCGAATCGATCGAGCCGGTGAATAACCTTGATTACGATCCGGTCAGCCTGCGCCGGACGAAGACAATATGCTCGCGCAGTACGTAGAACTGGTCGGCGTAGGCGAGTGGCATCTTCATCTTGTTCACCGCCTCCTCGATCTGGTCGAGGCGCGCGGCCAGCTCCGTCTTCTCCTCGTCGGTGGGGTTCACCAGCGCGACGCGCTCGATTTCTATCAAGGCGCCGTACCAGCGATAGATGCGGGATTTGACGCGCCAGCTGTACAGCGACGGCACCAGCCGGAAGGCCGGAATCAGGATCACGATAATGGGCACCAGCACCACCAGGGCGCGGTCAAGCAGGCTCGCCAGCCAGAACGGGAGATGCCGGTAGAGGAAGCCCTTGCCCGATGCGTAGTAGCGGGTGGCATCGTCGCTCAGCGGGAACTCATGCGCGGTCGCGGAGGGAAACTGTCCGGCATTCTGCATCAGGCCGGCTTTGCCATGGACCTCGCGCGCGGCTTCGATCAGCAGGTCGGACAGCGCGGGGTGCAGGGTGTCGCGCGCCACCAGTTCCACCGTCGGGCTGATCAGACGGATGGGATGCGCCGGCAGGTTCTTGCCGAGGTCGAACACGCCGGTGGGCAGCACCAGCTTCTGCAGGTAAAGGAAGCGCCGGGTATACGCATCGGCCTGCGCGAAATCCAGCAGCCGGATTCCTGGCGTGCGGAACAGCTTGCGCATGGTCGGGCCCGTGGCGGAATCGCCGGTGAGCATGGCCACGTCGATCTCGCCGTCGACCAGCGCTTGCGCGGCGTCGTCGCCATCGTATGCGATGAGGCTGGCGCTGCCGCCAGGCTCGATGCCGTTTGCCTTGAGCAAGGCCAGGGCCAGCACGCGGGCGCCGCTGCCTTCGCGGCCGATGGCGATGCGCGACTTGCGGAAGTCGGACAGCTTGTGCATTTCCTTGCCACGGTACAGCACGGAGATCGGGGCATAGAACACGCCGCCCAGCGAAACCAGTCCATCCTTGTCCACCTCGCTGGAGATGCCGCTCTGCACCAGTGCCAGGTCGACTGCCTGCTTGCCGTCGGACAGCCGCCGCACATTGTCCAGCGAGCCCTCGGAGGCCAGCACATTCAAGGTGATGCCATTGCGCGCAAGGATCTTTGCATACTTCTCGGCCGCGTCATGGAAGGAACTGCCCTTGGGGCCTGCGCTGATGGAGATGGTATTCGGCGGCGCCGGCTGCACCAGCCAGACCGCCAGCCACAGCGCCGCCAGGCTGAATACAAGCGCGGGACCAAAGGACACGGCCAGGTCGCGCCAGGAAATCGCGACAAAACGGGCGCGCAAGYGGTGGATATCGGGGAGTGCAGTGGTTGTCTTGGGTCTTTCTGGCGTGGGGTCGGGCGTCATCGGCACGATTGCGGAAGGGTAGAGCCGCTGGATGATAGCACCCGCGCGAGGCCATATTTTTCCATGCGGGGTGGCGGGCGGCGGTGCTGCCGAGCGCGAAGTGCTGGTAACGCCCCTGCTGGGTTGTCTGCCGGTCACGTCCGGAACGTGATTCGGGCTGTCCGCTCCAGCCACTCTCCTGCATAGTGAATCCGCGTGTCAGGGCTGTGGGTTGGCCCCGCCGTCAGACCACCTCATTGCATCCATCCATTCCTCAGTGAGTAATCGCGCTCCCGGCTATCGCCCGTGCGATCGGGGGTGTACATCTGTCCGCGATCGCCGGCAGGCGCGACGCGCTGCAGACGGACAGGCCGTGGCGGCCGTTCCGGGGCATCAACAAGGGTGGCGGAACATAAATCAGGCAAGCAGTTGGTGCTGAGCAATCATCGCGCCGTCCAGGGCCGCGCGTCGCTACGCTACTGGACAAGGCGCGGAACCGGTCCGGACGGCACCGTGTTCCTAAACGCTGACACCGCCCAATTCACTGACCATGAGCCGCACGGAATCCCTGGTCCCCTTGGAGCAGCTTGCGACCAGCAGCATTTCTCCCTGCGCAAGCTGTGCGCGTTGCCGGGCGACCTTGCCTCGCTGGATGTGCCCGCCAAGCTTTCCCCCCAGCCACCACCCGGCCAGGGCGCCAAAGGCGCCGCCAGCCAGGCAGGCCAGCGCGCTGGCGAACGTACCGGCCGAGGTGCCAAAGTGCAAAGTGGCAAAGACTGCCAGCACGGCGCCGCATAAAGCGCCTGCTATTGCACACTCGTTGCGATACGTGGTTTGTCGGGTCTCGGCATTAGGCAAGCCCTGCATGGGCTGGCCGTCACGCTGGATGAACCAGGGCCCTCCGATATGCACGGGGGAAACGGGCAACTCTCGCATCCTCGATTGAATGCTTCTTGCGGCAGCGATGTCGCTGAGCCGGAAATACAGGATGCTACGCATGATGTCACCTCGCTATCGTTGCGTTGCTCGGGCCGGGAGCCGGGGGAAGAGAGCTGGCTGCGCATGATGGCGTTTGCCTTGGCTCCCCGAGGCCAGGCCCAGACTCCGGCCAGCCTTCGTTGAGCGCGCCGGCGCCGCGACGGAACCAGAATGACATCAATGTGCCGCAACGTCGGTACGGTGGCGGACACGAAAACAGGCGGCAAGCCGCCTGGCGTGCCCGGCGCGATGAGCCCGTTTTCGCCAGTCACGATGGCGCATGACGAAAAAAATGCCCTCGGCCCGAAGGCGAGGGCAAAAAGTGGTAACGCTTCAGCGCAGCTTGCTTTCGCCGCCGTCGCTGGTCGGCTGCTTGACCCTTTGTAATAGTTTGCAGCCGCGTCTACTGCCAGGCAGTTTTCTGCTCTTCGGTGATCTTTGCCACTCGCTCCGCGTTGCCCAGAATCATCAGGGTGCTGTCATCCATTAGCGACGACGGTTCTACGAGTTCGAGTACGGGGATATCCGGAAACAATATCCCGACAAGCTCCCTGAGGAGCTTGTGCGATTCGAGTGGCCCGAAGCGATAGACGGCTCTCCCGTCGATTTCCGCGAAATACCATCCACCGATCATGTCGGGATAGACGATCACACTGTGACCATTGCGTGGGGCTTGCATGAGCCCTCCAAAAAACGTTCGCCAATAAGTGGCTTAACTGCCACTACCTACCGTGCGTCTCAAGGGGGAGGCTTACGGTGACCGCGGTAGAACACGCACTGCACATCAGTCCTGTGGCCGTGTGATGTATGCTTCGCGGCGTGGTGATGATCGGTTGCCGGTCTTTCTCTTGACCGCTGAACCCTGCTGTCTGGTGAATCCACAACCGCCCCGACAATAGGCGATCGCCCGGGGCAAGTCGGTACGCTAACGTGCAAGTGTGTTGGAATTTCTTTCCACCCTCGGGCGGGCGGGCCCTGGATTGAAGGGGCTTCGGAATGGGCGTCGCGCGGCTGGCTTACACTATGGCTCAGAGCGCGGTCCTGACCAGCAATTTGCCGGTCGCAAGCCCTGCAGGAGGCAGATCCTGAATTCCAGAGGGCAGACGCATGCAGAAGCAGGAAAATCCCAAGGCAAATCATCTGTTGGCGGTGCTGCCCGAAGCGGAATGGGCTCGCCTGACGCCACAACTGGTGCCAGTCGACTTGCCGCTGGGGCAGATTATCTACGAGTCGGGCGACCGGCTCGAGCATGTGTATTTTCCAACCACGTCGATTATCTCGCTGCTTTATGTGATGGAGAACGGCGCGTCCGCCGAGATCGCCATCGTCGGTAACGAAGGGATAGTCGGGATCGCCCTGTTCATGGGGGGCGAAACCACCCCAAGCCGCGCGATCGTGCAAAGCGCCGGTAGGGCCTATCGGTTGAGCAGCGTTGCGATGAAGGAAGAATTCAATCGGGCCGGCCCCATGCAGCGGCTTCTGCTGCGCTATACGCAGGCCCTGATCACGCAAATGGCGCAGACCGCCGTCTGCAACCGGCATCATTCCATTGAGCAGCAGCTTTGCCGCTGGCTGTTGCTGAGCATGGACCGCTTGCCAACCAACGAACTCCGGATGACGCAGGAACTGATCGCCAATATGCTCGGCGTGCGAAGGTCCGGGGTGACGGAGGCGGCGCTGAAACTGCAGAATGCCGGCCTGATTCGCTACCGGCACGGGCATATCGAAGTCCTTGACCGGCCAGGGCTGGAGCAGCGCGTGTGCGAGTGCTATGCCGTGGTGAAGCGGGAGTGCGATCGCCTGTTGCCCGACCTGCGGGCGATCTAGACGCTGCACGGCGGATGGCGTCCAGCCCGGGCAGGACGCTGATCGTGGGCGGACAAGCGCTGCCGCGCGACGCTCCCGATGAACTATGCTGAATACTTGCCCTGCATCGTGAAGGAGACCGACGTGCGCAAGTTCCTTTCCATTCTCGCCGCGCTTGTCCTGCTAGGCACAAGCAGCCTGGCGCTGGCCCACAATTGCCCGAACGAGATGAAGGCGATCGACGCCAAGCTGGCCACCAAGCCCGCGCTATCGCCGGAAGACGCCGCCAAGGTAGCCAAGCTGCGCGCCGACGGCGAGGCCTATCACAAGGCCGGCAAGCATGATGAGTCGATGAAGTCGCTCGGCGAGGCCAAGAAGATCCTTGGCATCTGACCGCATGCGCTGAAGGCCCGAAGCCGAACAGTGCAGGGTGGCATCGATTGCCGCCCTGCAGCGTTTTTTTGCTGGCGCCTCGGCCGGGGCCAGGACAGGGCTTAGTTCAGTGCGATTTTCCTGCCGGATCACCCAGGATGGATATCAGCTCCGGCACCGTGGGCTGCGCCCGCTCGCTGCGGCTGGCGCGCTCGTAAGTATCCCGGACTGCCTCTGCCGTTGCGCTTGCCGCGCCCAGTTCCCGCGCCATGGTCGTGTAGTAGCCCATGTCCTTGAGCGCATTGGCGATCGAAAAACGGAAGCCCGAGTCGTCCCGCGACTCGATGTAGGGGCGCAGGCGGTTCAGGATGACGCCGTCGCCGCCGCCCTTGGCGAGCACTTCCACCAGCACGGCCGGGTCCACGCCGGAGCGCTCGGCACAGGCGGCGGCTTCGGCCAGCACCGCGGAAAAGCCCAGCGATACATAGTTGTGCAGCAGCTTTAGCCGGTGGCCTGAGCCGGCCGGCCCGGCGTAGACGATGTTCTCGGCGAAGCAGGCCAGCAGTGGCCGGCATTCGTCGAACAGCGCGCGGTCGCCGCCGACGATCAGGTTGAGGCGGCCTTCGGCGGCTTCCTTTGGTGTGCGCGTCATGGGGGCATCGAGGAAGCGCCCGCCGGCCTCAGCCACCGCGGCGGCAATGCGCTCGGTGGAGGAGGGGATCGCGGTGGAGCAGTCGATCACCACGGCGCCCGGGCGCAGGCCGGCGATCACGCCATCCGGGCGGAACAGCACGTCTTCCACTTCCGGCGTGCCGGTGACACACAGGATCACGACCTCCACCGCGCGCGCCAGCGCGGCCGGGCTGGCAGCCGTGGTGGCGCCGGCAGCCAGCAGGTTGTCCAGCGGCTGGTTGCCGGGATGGTCCAGCAGCACCATCGGATGGCCGTGCCTTGCGATATTGGTGGCGATGCCATGGCCCATCATGCCGATGCCGATCATGCCGATTGTCTTCATGCTGTCTCCGTTCTTGTGCCGGGTATTGCGGCGCGCTTGCCGGGGCCGCCGGCGCAGATGTCTTTGATTTCCAGGTAGTCGCTGGCGCGGGAAGGCCTGACCGGCGGGGGCGCCAAAGCGCGCCGCAGCGCCCGGGAAGCCGCCAAGCGCGATGGCCGTGGCAGATCGTATCACCGAGTTGCCCGCAAGCCGGATCCGCAAGGGCACCTACCCCATCGATGCGCGCCTGCCCATCGAGAAATTCATGACCGAGAAATACGGCTTGAGCGGTACGGTGGTGCGCTAGGCCATGTGCCATCCAGGCGCGCGACCCTGACGGCGCGCGCAAGGCGGCCTCATGGCATAGGAAGAATACGGTAGAGCGTATCGGGCAAGCGGGCCAGGGCTTCCGGGCCGGCAATGGCCGGATAGCCGCGCAGCGCCTGGCGCGGGGCGGTCTGGGCAAAGTACTGCGCCCGACGTCGGCACGCCGGTGAGGCACCGCAGGTCGGCCAGCGACTCACCGCTGGCCGGCGGATGCGTCAGGCAGGTGGCGGCGCGAAGGCCGCGGATTGCCCTGGCTTGCGCAGCATCTTGTCTACCTCGCCCGCATGCAGTTCTTCGATCTGGATCATCTGGCGCGCGAACTCCTCCAGCGCCACCGAGCGGTCTTCCACCAGCGCCAGCAACTCGCGATACAGCTTGAGGGCGGCGTTCTCCGCCTCCAGCGATTCGCGCAGCATGGCCGCGGTATCGAAGGTATGGCTGTCGAGCAGCTTGCCGATGGCCAGCGACGGATAGGCGCCGAGCGTGGTGATCCATTCCCCGGCCTGCTGCGCATGCAGCAGCGATTCGTCGGCCTGCTCGCGCAGCCAGGAAACGATCGGGATGCGGCCAAAGCCGAACACCAGCAGCGAGTAATGGGTGTAGCGGACCACCCCGGCAAGCTCGGCTTCGAGGATCCGGTTGAGCACGCTTACCACCTTGTCTTTTTCCATTTCAGCCATGGCAGGTCCTTCCCGTCGTGTCGGCATTGCGATGCTGCGCTGCTATTGCCGGGTTGCGATCATCATGGAATCCGGCCCGCTGAGCGGCTCCACGCGCGCCTGCGCAAAACCCACCTGCCGGGCCCATGCGCAGCACTGCGCGCCGGTGTAATCGAAGCCGCCCGGCGTTTCGATCAGCATGTTCAGGCTCATCAGCAAACCGAAGGCATTTTGCCGGCGCGCATCGTCGATCATGGCGTCGTAGACAATCAGGCGCCCACCGGCCGGCAGTGCCGAGTAGCACTTCTCCAGCAGGTAAAGCTTCTGTTCGATATCCCAGTCGTGGAGGATGTGGCCCATGATCAGTACATCCGCTTGCGGGCAAGGGTCCGTGAAGAAATCGCCGGGGTAAAAGCGCAGGCGGTCCTGCAGGCCGTGCGTGGCGACATATTCCTGGAACACCGGGCCGACCGCCGGCAGGTCGAAGCCGCCGCCGCGCAGGTGCGGGTGGGCCAGTGCGATCTGCACCGGAAGCGCGCCCTGCGCGGCGCCGATGTCGACAAAGGTCTGGCATTCCGCCCACGGGAATTTGCGCGCCATGGCCTGGGCGGCGGCCAGGCTGACGCCGGTCATGGCTTGCAGGAATCCGCGCAGGCTCTGCTCGTCGCGATAGATGGCCGCGAAGAGGTCTCCCTCTTCGGCTGCCTCGCTTTGCGGGCGGCCGGAGCGCAGCGAGTCGGTGAGCGACGCCCAGCTTGGGTACAGCCGCGCATTGGCCATTTCCAGCAAGCCGCCCACGTAGGTGGGCTTGGCCTTGTCGAGGAACAGCCCGGCGTCGGGCGTGTTGCGGTAGAGATTGCCGGTCTTGCCGTCTTCGCGTTCGAGTGCGTGCAACGCCACCAGCGCGTCGAGAAAATCCACCGCGCCACGCGGATGCAGGCCAAGCACGGCGCTCAGCGCCGCCGCGTCCTGCGGTGCCTTTGCCAGTTGCGTGAACACGCCAAGCTCCACCGCGCTCAGGAGTGTCTTGGCGGCCCAGAAGCCCATGCCGAGTTGCAACAGCCGGTCCGGCGTCAGGTCCGGCACTTGCCAGGGGCTGGCGGCAGTTGCGTCGCGGGCGGCATCTTTTCCGTTCTGCATAAGTCACCTCATCACCGCCACCGGCTGACATCCGGGCGCCTGGGCGTGGGGAAGGATGCTGGTAACTCTAGATGTCGGAAGAGGCGAAATCCAGCGATTCCGGCGGCCGGCGGCGATCAGGCAGGTGTGCAGGCCCCGGGTCCAGCGCTTGCCGATGCGTGCCGCGCCGGGGCAGGCAGGCGCGGCGCACAGCAGGACGGGGAGAGCACCAGTGCACGCCAGTGCGCCCCATCGCTTGCGGTGCCGCCCGTACCCTGCGGATCATATTGTTCGGGAACTCCACCACGTACACATTGCCGTTCGCGTCGACCGCGACACCTAGCGGTGAATTGAAGGCCGCGGTGGCACCGGGACCATCGACCGAACCCGCGACTCCCGGGGAACCTGCCAGCGTCGTCACCACCCCCGCGGGCGTGACAAGGCGGATCGTGTTGCTTCCGAACTCGGCAACGTAGACATTGCCGGCAGCATCGACCGCCACAGAGTACGGACTGGAGAACGAGGCGGCAGTCCCAGTGCCATCGGCCGAGCCCGGCATTGTGCTTCCGGCCAGCGTCGACGCAACGTGATTACCGCGAACCAGGCCGCGCAAACCGGCAAGCCCGCCGCTCGGCGGCATCCGCCACCGCACGAAGCGCAATGTCAGCGCGAAGCCCTGGCGCGTGACGGCCGGCTGCGGATGGCTTCTTCAAGCGTATCGGCAAGCGCGCGCGTCCGGCGTTCCGCCAGTTGTTGAGCGGTGGCTTCTCCCGCCTGCGCGGGCTGTGCCGACAACGCCGGCAGCGTGCCGGTGCCCGCCTCGTTCGAGATATTTGCGCGTCGGGCTGCAGCGATATCTGCGTTCGGATTCTGGAACATAAGCGTCAGGGTCAAAGGCGGGTATTACGGTATTGCGGTATAGGCAGATCCGCATGTAGCGGGCTGGCCGCATTGTGCACCCGCGCGACGCGCGAACGATCCCCCGTGTCGGGGTAATCGCGAAAGACTATTGATTTGGCCTTAGTGTGCTAAGGGGCACTTCTTGTGCCCCCGCAAGGCCTCGCCATTGGCGGCTCGGCGCGCTCAGTCCGTGGAGCGGGGCAGAAAGCGCCAACCCGCGGGTTCCAGCGCGAAAGCGAATCCGGTGACGCGCTTTTCCGGTGCGCCGCCAACCGAAATCATGGCGTCGCAGCCAAGATTGCCGCTGTCGCGGCTCAGGCCGCAGTGGTTCAGTTGCTTGACCACCAGCGATTCGGCCATCGAAGTCAGTTCCGCGGCATGCTCGCCGGCCGGATTCTTCTTCAGTTCCGCACGGGCGAATTCGCGCATCGCGGCGGTGGCCTGGGCGGCATCGGGCCCGTTCACGTCGGGCGTTTCACGCCGCACCAGCACCCACGGCTCGGGGTTGTCGCGAAAGGCCAGTGCGCGATAGCCGTCGCGCAGGCCGGCCTGGACGCCTACGATGCAAACGATCTCGCCGGCGCTGGCCGGCAGGCAGCCCTTGACCGCATGGGCCTTGATCGAGGCGACCAGCGAGGCCACAACCGGTGAGCGGGCGCGTTCGGCGGCGGCCGGATCGGTCTGTTCCAGATGCTTGATACGCTCGGCTTCGAACTGCTGGATGGCGGCGGTGACCTGGGCCGGCGTGGGGGCCGCCGGGGTTGCCAGCGCGCTAGCGCATGCCAGGGAGAGCGACAGCGACGCGAATAGGGTGAGGCGCATGAACAGGAGGAGAGGGCCTTGATTGAGAAGGCCGCGAGTTTAGCATCTGGGTTGCTGGCATGAGCAGCAAGGGGCGCTTGGATCCGCCTTCCGCCGTTGGTGCCGGACTTCGCGCCCTGTCCGCGCATGAAAAAACCCGCCGGGTGGCGGGCGGGGAGGCCTTTGCGAGCCTTCCGTGTTGCGAGGGCGCTAACCAGTCTTCTTCTGGTGATGGACGATGCGGTCCCACCAGTAGTGGAAGGGATGGGCGTGTTCCGGATAGAGCAGGGATTTGTGGAAAAAGCCGGCGCGAATAATGAAAGCGTAGAGCAGGACGATTGCCCCGAGGAAGAGCATATAGGTTGTCATGGCGGCTCCTTTGAGGTGGCCATGATTCATTGTAGGCCTGTCGGGTTTGACGAGTGGCGGCGAACGCATCAATGGCCGACCCGGCGTGCGCCCTGCGGCCGCGGGCCGCAGGCGCGCAAGCAAGCGGTAAGAATTTCAAGCAGGCGGTGCGTCATCCACACGAAGGGTGTCGGCATCGCCGGTCAGGGCATGCACGAGCCGCACCACTTCGTCGGGGTGGCAGGGCTTGGGGCAGTAGCGCACCGTGGCATTGGCAATCGCGGGTTCCGGCCTTGCGCCGGTCGAGATCACGACAGGCGTAGCACTGAGCGCTTGCTCGCCCAGCAGCAGATGGCACAACAGCGCGCCGTCGGCGTGCGGCATGACCCAGTCGGTCACCACCACGCTGGGATGCACGCGTTGCGCGAGGGCAAAGGCGCTGAGCCCGTCGGACGCCCTTTCCACGGCATAGCCTTCTTGCTCAAGCGCGCAGGCCAGGGCGTCCGCTACGCCAGGTTCGTCGTCAACTACGAGAATGGTATGTACGCGACTCTGCACGGGATCTGCCTATGATGGAGGCGGGCTTCGAGCCTGAAGCGCGCACAGGTGATCCGGATGCACGCAAGGGCCGGGCCAGAAGGAATATAAAGGGGGCCGCGCCTGCATGGCCGTGCTGGTGCGTTCTCGCCATCGAGCGCGTCTGCGCCTGTGGCGTCCGCGGCATCCATGTTGCACGCCGCAGCGGACTCATCGGCGGCGTGCCTGCCATCCTGCTCACCCACGGCTCCAGGGGCCGGGAACTGCCTATGCCACTCATCGAAAGCGATATCCCAGCCCGCCTGGACCGCCTGCCGTGGTCGCGCTGGCACTGGCGGGTGGCGATCGCGCTAGGGGTGGCGTGGGTGCTGGACGGGCTGGAAGTCACGCTGGTGGGCTCGCTGGGCGGCGTGCTGGAGCGCCCGGACGGGCTGGGGCTGGATGCGTCGCAGGTGGGATGGCTTGGATCTCTGTATGTGGGCGGGGCGGTCCTGGGCGCGCTGGTGTTCGGCCGGCTCGCCGATCGCCTGGGCCGCAAGACGTTGTTCCTGGTGACGCTTGCCGTGTACATGGCCGCGACCCTGGCCACCGCTTTCTCTACCGGTTTTGTCTTCTTCGCGGTGTGCCGTTTCCTGACGGGCGTTGGCATAGGCGGAGAGTACGCGGCCATCAACTCGGCGATCGACGAACTGATCCCGGCCCGCCTGCGCGGACGAGTCAATCTTGCCATCAACGGCAGCTTCTGGGTTGGCGCGGCGCTCGGTGCGGGGCTGAGCCTGATCTTGCTGGACCCGCGCGTGCTGGGCCCGGCGCTGGGCTGGCGTGCCGCGTTCCTGCTCGGCGCGGTGCTGGCGGTGGCCATCCTGATGGTGCGCCGGGATGTGCCGGAAAGCCCGCGCTGGCTGCTTTCGCACGGGCGTGGYGAGGAAGCCGGCCATATCCTCACCGCGATCGAGGCGCAGGTGACCGCGCAGTACGGGACGCTGCCACCGGCAACCGGCACGGTTACGTTTTCCCGGTGCGGCGCGGCGACCCTTGGCGAGGTTGCGCATGTGCTGTTAAAGCGCTACCGGCTGCGCAGCGCGGTGGCCCTGGCGCTGATGATTTCGCAGGCGTTTTTCTATAACGCCATCTTCTTCACCTATGCATTGGTACTGACGCGGTTTCACGGCGTGCCTGACAACCGCGTAGGGTTGTACATCTTCCCCTTCGCGCTGGGCAACGTGCTCGGTCCGCTGCTGTTGGGGCCGCTGTTCGATCACGTGGGACGGCGCCGCATGATCGGGCTTACCTATGTGCTGTCAGGCGTGGGCCTGGGGTTGACCGGATGGGCCTTCGTGCAGGGCTGGCTCGATGCGCGCAGCCAGGCGCTGTGCTGGTCGGCCGTGTTTTTCCTGGCGTCCGCCGCGGCCAGTTCTGCCTACCTGACGGTTAGCGAGGTCTTTCCGCTGGAGACGCGCGCGCTGGCCATTTCCGTCTTCTATGCTGTGGGGACGGGCAGCGGGGGGTTTATCGGGCCTTTGCTGTTCGGCGCACTGATCGAAACCGGCAGTCGCGCGGCGGTGGCCGGCGGCTATGGCATTGGTGCGGCGATGGTGATTGGCGCGGGCCTGTTCGCCTTGCGCTATGCCGTCAGCGCGGAAAAGCGGCCACTGGAGGACATAGCGCCACCGCTGTCGGCGCGCAAACAGTGAATGCCGCCAGCGCGAACGCCGCATCCTTGCGTGTTTTGTAAGGCCGGCATGTAAGGCGTGCATTGAATCGGGGAGATTCGCGCTGGTCCCGGCCACGCGGCGTGGCACGGTTTGCGCGCCATGCTGCATGCCTGCCATGGCCTCGGGCGGGCGCTTGTCGGATATTGTCGGACTGGCACGTGTCTCGCTTGAACAAGGCAGGCGTCCAGCTTTGCACAACAGGCTGTCCCATGTTCAACCCAGCGCCTCAGGGCGTCCAAGGAGATATTCATGAAACATCATCTTGCCAGGAACCTGCTGCTGGCCAGCGCCGCTGTCGTGGCTTTCTCGGCCCAGGCGCAACCCGCGCCCGGCGCGCGCGACCCGTACAGCCAGGGTGCGGCGACGAATACCGGGACCGGCCTCACCGATCCCTATGCGGGCGGTGCGCGCAGCCCCGACAAGTTCGATTCCTACACGCAAGGCGCAAACCAATCGACGCGCCAGGATTTCGCCGTGGCGCAACCGGAGCCCGAAGTAGGTTCAGCCGCCTATATGGACCGGTCGCGCTGGCTCGGCCCGAGCCTCGGTACGCGCCTCGGCATGCGCAGCCCCTTCCTGGATGGCGCCTGAACGCCAGGTTGATTCCCTTGGCGCTCGCGGTGCGCGCCAGCGTGTCCTGGCTGGCATGAGAACCGCTTGCAGGGCGGGCGCGGGGGTGGCGCTCGCCTCGCTGTCCCCTTTCGCGGGAGTGTTTCACGTTGTCTAGGATGCCGAGACCGTATCCTTCCGGCGGRATGCTGCCTGCGCGGTGGCGATCAGCCTGCCCTGGCTATCCGTGATCTCGGCGTTGGAGAAGAACACCCGCCGCCCGCCGCCCAYGCGCCTGCCCACCACTAGCAGCGGTTCCACGTGCGCGGAGGAGACATAGTTGACGTTCAGCGAGATGGTCGTGGCGGCGCGGCGCACGCCGTTCTCCGGGAACAAGCCGGCGTAGCCCCCCGCCGCGTCCAGCAGCGTGGCCAGGATGCCGCCTTGTACCACGCCCGTATTGTTGACGTGCGCGGCCTGCGGCACCAGCGACATCCGTACCAGGTCCGGCTGCCACGCTTCGATGACGACATCCAGGGATTCGAGAAAGGGATTTTCCAGCGCGTAGGGCTGGCTTGCGGGGGTGTTGTCAGGCATGGCTACCGGGCCGGTGGCGATAAGTTGGAATGGCCGTAATGATAGCCCCGCATTCGTGGCTGGCATCCTTCACGGGTTCTTCGTATCATCGAAAGGCTAGGTTCGCTGCTCCGGAGTGAAGGGGAAGTAGAAACAGCGTTGCATACCCTCACCCCTAAGCTAAGGAGACCGCGATGCGCAGGTATCCACAGTCCCTGGCCAGCATGCTGAGCGTGGCGCTCGCCGTGGCCGGGGCGCTTGGCCCGCCCGCAGTGGCGCAGGCCGCGCCCACCGCCGATGCCAGGATCGTCGTCGAGGCCACCAACGGCCAGCTCAAGGCGCTCAAGGGCAAGGTCTTCGACAAGGCCTGCAATGAATCCGTGGATTACGACGCCACCGTGATCGACCTGAACGGCGACGGCCAGCCGGAGGTGTTCACCAACCTCTACGGCACTTGCGTGGGCGGCATGGCCGGGGTCTTCATGCAGTTGTACATCAAGGATGCCAACGGACAGTGGAAGCCGCAGTTCGGCTTTCCGGGGCAGCCGGAGGCGTTGAAGTCGAAGAACCTCGGCTTTCCCGACATCGCGGTGGGCGGTCCGGGCACCTGCTTTCCGGTCTGGCGCTGGAACGGCAAGGAGTATGCGCCGTACAAGAAATGCCGGTAGCCATGGCTCAGGCCGCCACGCTCAGGACTAGTAGCCCGCAGCCCAGCGCCCCCGTCCACAGGGCCGCGCGTACGGCGATTGCAGGCGCGTAGGAAAGCAGCAACACCAGCAGCAGCGCGCCGAGCGTCAGCGTGCCGAGCCAGGAGACGGTGCCCATCGGCCAGCCTTCGTGCCGCACGCAAGCCGCCAGGGCGAGGGCCAGCGCGGCCCAGCCCAGCCCATGCAGCCGCAGCCGCTCCGATGCGCCAGGGGAACTGCCGCGGCCATGGTGATCGGCATAGTGGCGGTCAAGCGTCTGGCTGAGCGCCGCGAAGCCGCTATAGGTCAAGGCTAGCGCGGTGAAAAAGCCAAGGCTGGCGTTCATGCCACCCCCTTCGCGTCGCCGCCCTGCAGACCCGCGTCATCGGCTCGCGCCGCGCGCCGCGCGGGCGTGCGCGCCTTCGAGCGGCGGCCCAGCATATACGCTGCCGCGGCCAGCGCGATGCCCAGCGCCAGTACCGTCAGGTCGAAGCCCGCCACGGCCGCGGGCCCCTGGCCTTGCAGCAGCGTCACGCCCAGGTGGGTATCGGTGGTGGCGGCGTTGAGCACCGGTATGGCGGCGAGCATCAGCGCGCCGCCCCACAGTTGCGCACGCCACATTCCGCGCGTTGGCCGTAACTGTGCCAGCACGGCGGCCGCGGCCCAGGCGATGAAGAAGGCATGGATCTCAGCGTCGGGGCGCTGCGCCATCGACACCGGCAGCAGCCGGTTGGCCCAGAAATAGGCGGCGAATGCGATCGGCAGGCCGGCGATGGCACCAATGTTGAGTGCATCCACCAGCCGCAGGCCGAAGCTTGGGCGCGCGCCCGCGGCCAGCGCCCTGGCCTGGCCCTGGCGCGTCTTCACGCCCCATAGCAGCGCGCCCGTGGCGACCATGGCGCAACCCGCCAGGCCGCTCAGGAAGAACAGCGCGCGTAGCAGGGGGCCGGCGAAGTGCGCCTCGTGCAGGCCCACCATCACGCCGCGGGTCTGGCTGGCGGCCGCGGGCGTATCGCCTACGGTTGCGACAAGGGCGCCCGTGACGCCATCGAAGCGCATCGACGGTTCGTCGGAGGACAGTGATTTGCCCGCGCCGCGCGACACCCTGATGGCGGCATTTGTGTCGCCGGGCAGCGTGATGTCGATCCTGCCGGGCTGCGCGCCATCCCAGTGGCGCGCGGCTCGCTCGACCAGCGGCGCGACCGGTGCCAGCGGGGCCGCCTGTCCGCTCGGCTTTGCCTGGGGCGCGCGTCCGAAGGCATCGTTGAAGAAGGCCTGCTGGTTGCCCTGGTATGCCGTCTGGATGCCCCACGGCATGTACATGAACATCAGCGTCACCAGGCCGGTGTAGGTGATCATCAGGTGGAAGGGCAGGGCCAGCACGGCCGTGGCATTGTGCGCGTCGAGCCAGGAGCGCTGGCCCTTGCGCGGCCGGAAGGTGAAGAAGTCCTGGAAGATGCGCCGGTGCGTGATGACGCCGCTGAGGATGGCGACCAGCATGAACATGGCGCAGAAGCCGACGATCCAGCGCGCCCAGATCGCCTGCATGAAATACAGGTCGAAGTGCAGGCGATAAAGGAACTCGCCGCCGCGCGTGTCGC
Source organism: Cupriavidus sp. 05N39 (assembly GCF_056397325.1). Lineage (NCBI taxonomy): Bacteria > Pseudomonadati > Pseudomonadota > Betaproteobacteria > Burkholderiales > Burkholderiaceae > Cupriavidus > Cupriavidus sp. 05N39. Next base: position 60,657 of record NZ_JBFTNE010000007.1, on the reverse strand, counting down.
GCACCTGTTGCAGGAAGGCGCCGGTGGCGGGGTCCAGCGTGCGGCTCTCGAAGCGTCCGCGGCCGCCCGCGATGCCGGAGGCCGCGGCGCCGGGCGGACGCATCCAGCGCACCTGCACCACGGGGTTGCGCTCGTCCGGCAGGTCGATGAGCCAGCGCGGCGAATCGGCTGCGTTGTGCTGCAGGAATGCCACCGCGCGGCTCGCCGCTTCGGCGCTGGACACTGGCGTGGCCGCCGGGCGATGCAGCTCAGGCTTCATCCACAGCGTGATCTCGTCCTTGAAATAACTCGCTGTGCCGGCGCAGAACACCAGCAGCAGGACCCAGCACACCAGCAGCCCGGACCAGCTGTGCAGCCATGCCATCGACTGACGCAAACCGGCCTTCACGATGCGCTCCGCAAGGCAGCCAGCAGCGCGCCAAACACGATCGCGGGCACGGCCACGCCGGTCCATGCACGCAACGCGCTGCCGGCGGCGAACACCCATAGCACCGCGCACGCGTACAGCGAGAACGACAGCAGCGTGGCGGTCATCACCGCCTCGGCGGGCGGCAGCGGCAGCAGCACGGCCAGCAGGCCGGTGGCTACGGACGCCAGTACGTAACCGCCCCCGATGGCGGCCACCACGCGCGAGACAACGCTCAGGCGATAGCGGCCGGTCTGGCTCAGCCCCATGTCGGCCCCTTCCTTACTTGTTCGGCGCGGCGGCCGGTGCGGCGGGTAGCGCGGCCAGGCCATCCGTCTGCGTCAGCGACAGGGTGGTGACGTAGCTGGCGATGTCATACGGCTTGCCGTTGCGCTCGCCGGGCGTCTGGTCGACGTGGTGCACTTCCAGCACGTAGGTGCCCTGCCACGGCTGCGCCAGGCGCACGATCCCCCGGTCGTCGGTGCGCAACTCCCGTCCCCAGCCCGACTGTACCGCCACGCCCACCTTGGCCTTCGGCAGCGGCTGGCCGGCGTAGACCACCTGGTACTCGCCGGCGCGGCCGGTCGGCACGATGTCCAGCGCGAGCTTGGGGGCCAGCGCGGCGGTGCTGCCGGCGCCGAGCAAGCGGGCCGCCGGCGTCCAGGCGGTGCGGATTACCTTGTCGCCCTCCTTGCGTTCGCGCACGGGATAGCCGGCATCCTGCGCGACGATGGACTCGCCAGCGCCGGCACGCGCCGACAGGACGAAGCCGTTGGCGGCCTTGTCGGCCTTGAGCGCTTGCTCGCCCCTGGCGGTCACCAGGGTGGCGGTGGGCTGCACGAAGCGGTCAAGCAATCCCGGCGAAACCTCGCGCAGGTTCTCGTTGAACTCGCCGAAATACAGCTGGGCTGTCGCGGGCGTCTGTTCCAGCCAGACCTGATGGGCCTGGGCGGTGCCGGCAAGCGCGGCGCTGCAAAGGAGAGCGGAGGTAATGAGGCGATGCATTGGCTATGCGTCCTTTCAAGGTAAGGCGGTGCGTGGCGGCGCCGAGTTGCGCATGGTGCCCGGAAAGCGCCTTGCGAAAGACGCATATGATAATCGTTCTCATTTGAATTGTGTGGATTTTGGAATAGGGCGACGGATTGCCCGGGTTGGATGCGATACCGGGCGGCGGCGCTCCGGAGGCCGGTTTGCAGCGTCTGGAAGGGGGCCGGAGTGGGGCTTTTGGCTTGTTGGAAGTATGCTGATCTGGAGGGTTGCGGGGCTGGAGTCCGCGCTCGGCTATCATGTGCGAGCTTCAGGATGACCGGTGTGCGGCCAGCATCGCATCCTCGACCATTTTCCCGCCCCCATTACCCGCATCTATTGTGTCTTCCGCCATGCCTTCTTCAGTTCCCGCCGACGTCAGAAAAGTCGCTGCCATTGTCTGGATTCGCGTCCAGATAGAGCGGCTCGGCATCTCCATGGACGAACTTGACGCGGCAGGTTGTTTCGACGGGGTGGTGGCTCCGGCCCCGGCCGCCGCGCCCGTCCCGGCCACGGTGGTGGCGGAGCCGGTGCTGCCGCCGGCGCTCTTGCCTGCCGGCCCCGTGACGGCACCGCCGGCGGTAGCGCCGAAGCCATCGCGCAGAGTGGCAGCCCACAAACGCGGGCCGGCCCGGGATCCCGCGCCAGTACAAACGCAGCCGGCAGCCGCGCCGGCGGCTATCGCCGCCGCAACGCCCGTGCCCGCGCCTGATTCAACGTCGGTGGCGATGGCGGTGGCAGATTCGGTGACGCCGCCTGTTTCCGCTTCGGCGCTGGCAACTGCCCCGGCAGCGGTGCAGTTGCCATTGCCGTTGCCGTTGCCGGCGCGGGTGACGATGTCCGTGCCCGCGTCGAAAGCGGGAACAATCGTGAAACGGGCGCCAGTTGCGGCTCCGGCTCCGGCATCTGCTCCGGCAACATCGGCACGCGCGATGCCGGCACCGGCGCCGGCCATTGCGGCTTCACAGACGCCTGCGGCCGCCCCCGCGCGCCGCTATCGCAACGCCGAGGGACAGGTCTGGGATGGCGAAGGCCCCATGCCGGCCTGGCTGCTGCGCGCGGTGAACGCGGGCCAGTCGGTGGAGCACTTCCGGGTGAGTTGACGGCAGCGGCTGGTTGCCGCCGCCGTTGTTCAGGCCTGCGGGTTGAGCRGGGTGCGGCAGCGGATAAACGCCGGTTCCGCGTCCAGCGCGGCAATCAGTTCCGGCGATGGGACCTTGTCCAGATCGGTCACCACATAGCCCATCTGCCCACTGGTTTGCAGATGCTGTGCCACGATGTTGACCCCGTCGCGCGCCAGCAGCGTGTTGAGCGCGGCAAGCGCGCCCGGCGCATTGCCGTGCACGTTGAGCAGCCGTGCCGGCGACGTCAGGGGGCCGGGGCTGACCTCGGGGAAATTCACCGCGCCGACGGTGTCGCCGGTCCGCAGGAAGGCGATCAGCTTGGTGGCGACTTCGGTGCCGATATTCTCCTGCGCCTCTTCGGTGCTGCCGCCGATATGCGGCGTCAGGATCGCGTTGGGCACGCCTTGCAGCGGGCTGGTGAAGCGGTCCGCGTTGGTCTTGGGCTCCTCGGGGAACACGTCGATCGCGAGGCCGGCGATGTGGTTCGCGTCGCACGCCGCGCGCAGCGCGTCGATGTCCACCACCGTGCCGCGCGAGGCATTGATCAGGATAGCGCCACGCCGGAACTGGCCGAGCACCTCCGCATCGATCATCTTCCTGGTCTGCGCGGTGGCCGGCACATGCAGCGTCACGATGTCGGCATGCGATACCGCATCCGCCAGCGAGCGCGCCGCGCGCGCCGAACCGAGCGACAGCCTGGCCTGCACATCGTAGTACACGACGCGCATGCCCATGGCTTCGGCCAGCACGCCAACCTGCGAGCCGATATTGCCGTAGCCGATGATGGCGATGGTCTTGCCGCGTGCCTCGAACGATCCGGTGGCGCCCTTTGCCCACTTGCCGGCATGCGCCAGGGTGTTCTTCTCCGGAACGCGGCGCAGCAGCAGGATTGCTTCGGCGATCACCAGTTCGGCCACCGAGCGCGTATTGGAGAACGGTGCGTTGAACACCGGCATGCCGGCGCGGGCCGCGGCGTCCAGGTCTACCTGCGAGGTGCCGATGCAGAAGCAGCCGATCGCGATGAGGTGCCTGGCAGCCTCGATTTCAGCGGCGCCCAGGTGCGTGGCCGAGCGGATGCCCAGGATCTGGTGGCCTTCGGGAGCGCGATGGAGTTCGTCGCCGGCGAGAGCGCCGGCGCGGCGTTCCACTGTGACTTGTGCTTCCTTGAAGCGCTCGACGGCGGTGTCATGGATATTTTCAAGCAGTAGTGCGGAGGTCATGGCGATTGGGTGATGACGGCGATGGCGCGGCGTGGGTGCAGCGAGGGTGCGATGAAGCGCAAGCCCGTGCCGCGGCGGCTCCGGGCTGAAAACCTGCGCAAGTGGCGGCGCGCAGGCATGCGCAATGCGAAACGTACGCCGACATGGTAACGCACGCAGCGCAAGCCAGCCGAACACCCACATTGCCGCCAATGCCAATCCGGCAGCAGGCGGCGTGGCCCACGCCCGGCTATTTCGTGTATGAGAAGTAAAAGGGGCTTGAGGCGGAGCGCATGACGAAGCGCCCGTTGGCCTCGGTCACGCCATAGCACGCCTGCATTGCGCTGAACTTCGGGTTGGCCAGGTCCAGGCAGACCTGGTTCGCTTGTACATCGACGCGATAACGGCCCGGCGACGAGCTTCGGCTGAGGGCATTGGTGACGTCGAGGCTGCCACTTTCCCGGACTTGCATCCGGAGCGTGGCGCCGGAGGGCGCGATGACGTCGACCCGGCCGAGGTGCGCAAAGTGGCTCGCCAGCTCGGCGCCGGTCAGTGGCCTGCCCTGCGGGCCGGCAACGGGGCGTGGCGGGGACGCCGCCGTGGTCGCGGGGACAGCCATCGCAACCATCTCGTTCCGGGAGGACTGCTGCGCCTGGGCGGAACGCGCCGGCACCTCGGCGATCCACTGCGCGGGAATGGCGAAGTTGAGATTTTGCGCGTCGGTCCGCATCAGGTAGGTGATGCCGACGAGTTGGCCTTGCGCATTGAACAGCCCGCCGCCGCTGGAGCCGGGCGAGATCGGCGCGGTGGTCTGGAGGCGGACGATGCGGTCTCGTTCATCCTTGTTCAGGGAGGAGAGCAGGCCATCGCTGAGCGTCAGTTCATAGCCGCGCGGCGCGCCGATGGCATAGACCTTCTGCCCGACCTTGAGCGCGGACAACGGCGCGATCTTCACGGCCGGGGCGGTCAGGCCCTTGGCACGCAGGATACAGAGATCCCGCTCGGCATCGGCATGCAGCAGGCTGGCAGCATGCGTGATCTTCTCGCGCCGTATGCTGACGGACCTGCCACCCTTGAGCACATGGCAGTTGGTGACCAGTTCCTCGGGCCCGATCACGACCGAGCTGCCCATGCCGAAGCGCACGCCTTGCGCGTCGTAGACGGAAACCACCCAGATGCTTGGCGATTCCCGTTCATAAAGTTCGGCTGAATCCAGCGCCAGGCAATCCAGGGAGATGCCAAGCGCGCCAAAAGCCAAACACGAAATAGCGAGGTTTCCCGCAATCCTTGCCGCCCGACCCATGATGTTTAATTCTGGTAGCTGGTTTCGCCGGATTCGGCCGCTGCGCGGGCTCTCCGGTTGTTCCCGTCCACTGCGGCCGGGCCGCTCATCATAAACGCTCCGGATGCCAGGCGGCCGCCGCGCTAAAGGTTTCAGGCTGGAGGCCGACAACACAAGATGCAGGAAGGTCTGCCTTCCTGCTGGTTTCAATGCCATTTTCAGCTTCAACCAAACCTTAACCACAATCAGGAAGACCCATTCATGGACACTTCAATCATTAGCTCTGCGAGCAGCGCGGGTACCGATCCGGTGGCCTTGCTGATGCTGCGCAAGTCGCTCGACATGCAAGGGCAGAGCGCGGCAGCCCTGCTGCAATCGGTGCCGCAAGTCGGCGTCCCCGCCAGCAATCCTCCTCATCTTGGCCAGAATATCGACATCAAGGTGTGATATGAGGGGGCCGCGCCCCGGTCGGCACTGATCAGGCGCGGTCCGTCGCGCCGATCGCTCCGTTCCCGGCGCGATCGGCGGCGTGGCCCTGTCCGGCGGAGGGTTCGCCGTTGCCGCTGTCGGCTTGCGGCGCCAGCGCGAACACCAGGCGTACGGTCGTGCCATCCGGCGCTGAGCGTAGATCCAGCATTGCCCCGATGGTCTCGGCACGCCGGCGCATATTACCCAGTCCCTTCCCAGGCGTGGCCGCCTCCGGCGCGAAGCCGCGCCCATTGTCGTGGATCTCGATGACCAGCACGTGCTGGCGGGCATCCTTGTACGCGCAAACGCGTACGACGCTGCCGCCGGAATGCCGCATGGCATTGGAGAAGACCTCCAGCAGCAGGTAGTGGAGTTCCCGTACCCGCTGCGGCGTCAGGCCGTCCAGCGTTGGCAGGCGCTCCACCTGCCAGTCCACCCGCAGTCCCGCTGCTTCCAGGCGCGGACCAAGCCGGTAGCGCAGGTTGCCGAGTACGGTCGCGAGATCGCCACCGGTGTCCTGCAGCGCGTCGACGGACAGTTTCAGTGCGTCGAGCGCATGTTGCAGCTGTTGTTCCAGCATTTGCGCGCTGGCGCGGCCCGAGCGCAGCATCGACAGGATGCCAACCAGCTGGCTGCCGAGCCCGTCATGGATGTCGCGCATGATCCTGCCGCGTTCTTCCAGGGCGGCCTGCTCCCGCTCCATCTCGCGTGAATGGCGGTACAGGTCATACAGCTCCTGTTCCTTGCGGGAGACCGCACTGTCCAGTCTGCGGTTCAGCGCGGCCAGCCCGCGCGTGGCGCGCGTATAGCGGTCGACCAGCAGCCAACCCATCGTCAGGCTGAATATCAGCGACACGTAGCGGGTGACCGAGGAATCCCAGTAGTAGTCGCCGATCCACCAGACATGAAGCAGGTCCAGCATCGAGACAAGCAGGGTCAGGCCAAGGGCGGCGGCAATCGCCACGCGTTCGCGCTCCGGGCGCGTCACGGCGGCGCGGAGCAGCATGGCAACGATCGACAGCGCCATCACGACATTGACGATGACATTGGCCAGCACCATGGCGCGGGTGCTGTGCGCTGCCACCATCAGCGCGATCAGCGGGATCTTGATGGCCAGGTAGAGTTGCAGCATCCGCCGCAGCCAGCCCGTCTCCAGGCCTGTCACCAGGATGGCGAACCTGGCGGTCGCGTACATGAAGACCGCGCGCCCGGCCAGCACCGCGGCGAGCCAGGCGTCGCGCGCGCCGGCATCGTCGGCAATGAAATACTCCACCAGCCCGAAAGACCACCCGAGCTCGGAAATGGCATATAGGCCGAACAGGGGGTCGCGCTGCCGCCACCACACCAGCGCCGACAGGCAAGCCAGCAGCACGCTGACCGCGGCGATGACCACGGGTCCCATGACCTTGAACCAGAGCGCTCGCTCGTAGTGCGCCTCCAATAGCGCTGGCGGGCCGAACTCCACCCGCGACAGGCCCCCGCGCGAACTGGCGCTGGCGGCGATGGTGACAAGCAGTTCGTTCTCCGGGCGCAGCAGGTCTGCCGGCACCGGGATCAGCAACGGATGCTGCCCGGCATAGGGAACCGGGGCCGACAGGCTGCCCGCATGGGCGAGCAGGCTGCCGTTGAGCCGTACCTCGTAGCTGTTGGCGGCACGTTCCAGATAGAGCGCTGCCATGCCCTGCCGGCCGGGCAGGTCGGGGAAGCGCAGGCTGAAACGGGCGCCGCCGCTCTCGCCGGGACGGGAGCGGTCCCAGTAATAGGGCAGGGGGACTGTGGCCGGTGTACCGTCTCCGGCGCCAATGGTGGCCCGGTCGATGATTTGTAGCTGGGAACTGGGGAGTGGCGCGGCGCGGATGGGCCACGGCAGGGCTGGCAATATCAGCAGCAACGCTATCCATGCTGCGCGCCACAGCGAGAACCGCATCTTGCCGGGCAGGCGCGCGGGACAATCCGTGCCGGCGCTCGCCTCGTCGATGTGGCTGCGATCCGGTTCCGCCCGATGCGGGGCATCCTTGGCCGGCATGAGGGTTGCCACTTTTCGAGGGCTCAGTGGTTAAAGTGACTGGTCAAGGGATATTCCTAGCCCTTGATCTTCTTCACATCATTGGCGCGCAGCAGAAGGTCAAGCGTCGCTTCGAGCCGGATGACGCGCTCTGTCAGGCCCTCGATCCTTGTCTGCTGTTCCTTCACCGTGCCGGCCAGCGAGACAACCTTTTCGTTCATCTTGATGACGGTCGTGAGCGCGTCCCACACTTTGTCTGTCACACCCATTACGCCTTCCCTTTCGACATCGCGGCGATACGCTTGTTGGACTCAGCGACGAATGACAATGCATCGTCCAGCGCTTCATTCGCCTCCTTGGTGGAAATGTTGACGCGCTCAAGCAGGGCGTTGATGTCTTCCTCATCGTTCGCGGGCGTAAAGCCTTGCGCGGCTTGCCGCATCAGCTCACTCACGTTGAGGCCAAGCCGCTTGGCGGTATTTGCGATTGCGCGCTTCTGGCTCGCCGTAACCTGTACGACAATCCGTTCAGTTGCAGTGGCCATTCCGGACTCCAATGTACATGCACATGGTATGTACATGGTAGGAGTCGGGTATATACGTGTCAAGTTCGTTTTGTGATTAAAAAGGCGCTTATGGAAATGGCCCATCGCGCGCAGCCACGCGCGGGGCGGGCCCGGTTTCACCCCGCCACGGGCTCCGCTTTCTGGCGTTCCGCCGCCGGCGTGGCCGCGGCTGGCAAAGCCGCCGCTCCGTTAACCAGCCCGGCCCCGCGCCGGAAGCGTCCCGTGTGGGGCGCCTCGGCATGGCCGCCCATCACCTCCAGGCGCAGCAGCACGATGGGAACCGGTGCCAACGCGCGTTCCAGCGCAACCAGGAGTTGCGCGGCCCGCTGCTGCGGCATGCGTACCTCGAAGCTCAGCATGGACTTGCACGGTGGCAGGCCGAGCGGAAATTGCCGCTCGTTGAGCGGGTACTGGCCGCAGTCGCTGACGGCACAGCGCATCGCCTGGCGTGCATCGGGCACATCGTCCAGCCGCGCGATCACGCTCAGGCGATACAGGCGCCACCGCTGGAATGGGGCATGGTTGGCTGCTTTCATGTTTTTCTCCTGTTACGCATGGCATTGGGCAATGCCGGTGCCATGCGTGGCGTTCGTGCTGCCGGTGTCATCAAAGGGCCGGCCTCAGGCCGGTGGAGAGTTGCAGTTCCACGGTGGCCGCCGCCAGGTCCGCCTGGGCCTGGAGGTAGTCGAGGTAGGTTTCGTCCGCGGCGCGCTGCGCATCGAGCAGCTCCAGCAGCGACGCCGAGCCGTGGCGATAGGACTGGCGCATGCCTTCGAGCACCCGGTCGGCATCGGAAATCACCGACTCGCGATAGCGTTGCAGGTTTTCCCGCGCTGCCTGGAACGTGGTGAAGGCGTTGCGCACGTCGACCTCGGTTTTCAGTTCCGCCTCGCGCAAGCCCAGCATGGCCTGTGTGACCTCCGACTCGGCCTGGATCAGCTCGCCGCGCTGCAGCCGCGACAAGGGCAGGGGAATCGACACCGATACGCCGACCATGCGCGAGCGTGGCGTGCCGTCGCCGGTGGGCTCGCCTTCCTCGTTCATGCCGGCGCGCACGCCGGGGGTCAGGGTCAGGCTGAAGCCAATGCTGGGATCCACCCAGCGATTGGCGCGCGCCACCCCCGCGTTGTCGCGGGCATGATCCAGCGTGGCGCGGGCGATGCGGACCTCGTCACGCGCTTCCATCGCCCGGGCAATCAGCGCCCCGGTGTCGGTGCCGGGGTCGTACGCCTGGAATTCACATGCCAGCGGCGCGTTGCCGAAGGCCTCGGCCACGCGCACGCCGAGTTGGATCGACAGCTTCTGCAAGGCGGCCTGCGCCGCGGCGCGGGCGGATTTCACTTCGACGCCGAAGCGGTCGCGTTCCACGCGCGACTGCGATAGCTCCAGTCCGCCGATGTCGCCGGCCTTGCGGCGGATCTCATTGGCGCGCACCACATTGGCCAGCGCGGCCAGCGTCGATTCCTGCCGGACCAGGGCTTCGCGGCTGCGGCAGGCCTCGACGAAGGCCGTGGCGGAATCCGCGTAGAGCGCGTGCTTGAAGCCCTGCAGGTTGGCCTCGGTCAGGCGCAGGTTGCTCCTGGCGGCACGGATGCGCGCGCTGCGCTTGCCGCCCAGTTCGATCGGGATCTCAACTTCGAATTCATGGGTGCGCGGCGGCTTGGCCGACACCGCACTGCTTGTCTCGATGTCGCCACGGCCGTACTTGAGCACCGGATCCGGGCGCACGCCGGCGATCGAGATCCCGGCCTCGGCGCTGCGGATGGTTTCCTGCTGCGCCGACAGGCCGATGTTCTGGCGCTCCACCGCGTCGAGATAGGTGGCGAAGCGTACCGGCGCACTGGCCGCCGCCGCAGCGGTGGCGGTGGTGTCCTGCGCCCAGGATGCGGATGCCGCCAGCACCAGTGTGGCGAGCAGGGTGTTGCGCAGGGCGGGGGCAGCTTGCAGGTTCTTGTGGATCTTGTTCTTGATTTGCATTGGGTTCTCCTCAGGCCTGGCCCGCGGCGCTGGCCGCCGGTGCGTTGCCTTCGGCATCGGTTTCCAAATCCCCGGAACGTTGGGCCGCGCGCTCGGCGCGTGCTTCCACCAGGTAGTAAAGGGCAGGCAGCAACAGCAGGGTCAGCAAGGTGGCCGTAAAGAGACCACCCACGACCACGGTTGCCAGCGGGCGCTGCACGTCGCTGCCGAGCCCGACCGCCAGCATCGCGGGCGTCAGCCCGATGGCGGCGACGGTGGCGGTCATCAGCACCGGCCGCATGCGGCTCGCCGCGCCTTCGATCACCGCTTGCCGCAGACCCATGCCGTCCTGCGCGCGCAGCCGGTTGATCTGCGCGATCATCAGCACGCCGTTGAGCACCGCCACGCCAAAGAGGGCGATAAACCCGACCGCGCTGGACACATTCAGCGTCATGCCGCGCAGATGCAGCGCCGCGAGTCCGCCGATGGTGGCCAGCGGCACCGCCAGCAGTACCAGCGCCGGCTGGCGCAGGTTGCGGAACTCGGCGAACAGCAGCACGAACATCAGCGCCAGCGTCATTGGCAGGATGATGGCCAGCCGCGCCTGCGCACGTTCCAGGTTCTCGAACTGGCCGCCCCATTCGATCTGGTTGCGCTTGTGGTCATAGGACACGGCGCGTTCGATGGCGGGCTGCGCCTCCTTCAGGAAGCTGGACAGGTCGCGGTCGCGCACATTCAGGCGCACGATGATGTGGCGGCGCGCCATTTCGCGCACGATCACGCTTTCGCCGGAGACGGTGGTGATGCGCGCGACTTCCGCCAGCGGCACCTTGGCGCCGTTGGCCGCCGTCAGCATCAGGCCGCCGATGTTATCCGCGCTGGAGCGCACCACCGCCGGGAAACGCACCGTCATGTCGTAGCTCTTTTCGCCCACATAGAGCTGGCCGACCGGCGAGCCGCCAATGCCGGTRGAGATCAGCTCGGCCACGTCGGCCGCGTTGATGCCGTGGCGCGCGGCGGCGGCGCGGTCCAGGTCGATCTTCAGGTTGGGCAGCGGCGGTTCCACGTCGATCGCCACGTCGGCCGCGCCGGGCACGCCGCGCAGCGAGGTGGCGACTTCACCGGCAATGCGGCGCACGTCGCGAAGGTCGTCGCCGAACACCTTGACCACCAGGTCGCTATGGGCGCCGGAGAGCTTGTCCTGCACACCATCGATCATCGGCTGCATGAAGCCGACCGTGTAGCCCGGCATCTGCGCGTAGCGCGCCGCCAGCTTGTCGATCAGTTGCTGCTTGGTCATGCCGGAGGCCCAGGTCTTGTACGGATGCAGGCCGACGCTGGCTTCGATATGCGAGGGCGTCCAGTAGTCGGTGCCGTCGTCGTTGCGGCCCGTCTGCGTCACCATGTAGGACACTTCCGGGAACTCTCGCGTGACCCGGCGCAGTTCGCTGGCCATCGCGGAGGCGCGCTCCAGGGTGATGCCAGGCGGCATCTGCACCTGCAGCCACAGGGAGCCTTCGTCCAGGTAGGGCAGGAAATCGCGGCCGATGCTGGCGCCAAGCGCCAGCACGCAGGCCAGGGCCACGGCGCAGCTCGCGGCCACCCAGCGCACCCGGCCGATGCCGCGTTCCAGCGCGGCGCGGTAGCGCATCGCCAGCCATTCCAGCACGGGATTGTGGAAGATGCGGCGCGGCTTGCGCATGGCGATCCACGCCAGCCCGGGCACCAGCGCAAGGGCCACGATCAACGCGCCGATCAGCGCCGCGCCAACCGCGAAGGCCATGGGCGAGAACAGCTTGTACTCGATGCGCTCGAAGGAGAACAAGGGCAGGTAGGCCGCCACGATCACCAGCATGCCGAAGAACATGGGCCGCGCCACCTGCAAGGTGGCATCGATGGCGTCGCGCGGCGTCAGCACGCGGTCTTTTTCCTGTTCGCGCCGGCGCAGGATGTTCTCCACCAGCACCACGGCCCCGTCCACCAGGATGCCGAAGTCGATCGCGCCCAGGCTCAGCAGGTTGGCCGGAATGCGCAGGTGATACATGAAGACAAAGGCGATCAGCAGCGACAGCGGGATCGTCAGCGCCACGATCAGCGCGGCGCGGGGGCTGCCGAGGAACAGCAGCAGCACCACGCCGACCAGCAGCATGCCTTCCGTGAGCGTGAAGCCCACGGTGCGCATGGTGGCGTCGATCAGCGAGGTGCGGTCGAGATAGGCTACGACCTTCACGTCCTTGGGCAGCAGGTTGTCGTTGAGGTCGCGCACGGCTTCGTGCACGCCTTCAAGCGCTTGCGAGGCGTTGAAATCCTTGAGCAGCAGGGTGATGCCGGAGATCGTGTCGGGGTTGTCGTCCTTGCCCAGGATGCCGCGCCGCTCCACATTGCCATAGCGCAGCGTGCCGAGGTCCTTGACCAGCACGGGCGTGCCGCCCTTGCTCGTGACCACCACGTTGCCCATGTCGTCGAGCGAGCGCAGCAGGCCCACGCCGCGCACCACGTAGGATTGCTCGCCGCGGTCGATGACGCTGCCGCCGGCGTTGACGTTGTTGGCGTTGAGCGCATCGGTCACCTGCGCCAGCGTCAGGTTGTACTGGGTCAGCCGCGCGGGGTCGAGTTCCAGCATGAACTGCGTGGTGAGCCCGCCGAAGTTGGTCACGTCGACCACGCCGCGGACTTTCTTCAGGCGCGGTATCACGGTCCAGGCCTGCAGCTCCGACAGTTCGCGCAGGTCGCGCGTGTCGGACTCCAGCGTGTAGCGGTAGAACTCGCCCGTTGGCGAGGTGTAGGGGTCTAGCCCGGGTTTGGCGTCATAAGGCAGGTCCACCTCGTTCAGGCGTTCCTGCAAACGCTGGCGCGCCCAGTAGCCGTCCGTGCCGTCCTCGAACACCACGGTGATCAGCGACAGCGCAAACAGGCTGCGGGTGCGCAGCACATGCATGCCGGGCGTGGCCAGCAGCGCGCGCTCCAGCGGGATGGTGATCTGTTGCTCGATTTCCTCCGCGCCCAGGCCTGGCACCTGGGTAACGATCTGCGACGTGACGTCGGCGATGTCCGGATAGGCCTCGACGGGCAGTTGTTTCCAGCTATAGGCGCCATACAGCGCCACCAGCGCGAAGACCAGCCAGACGATGGCACGCCGGTCGAAACATAGGGTAACGAGGCGGTCAATCATGGAGGAGGACTCCGTTCTTCACGACGATGCGCTCGCCCGCCTTGAGCCCGGCGAGGATCTCGACTTGCCCGTCGGCATGCGCGCCCGTGGTGACCACGCGCGGCTCGAAGCGGAAGGGCGCCTTTTCCACCAGCACGCGGGTGTAGAGCCCGCTTTGCAGCAGTGCCGCCGGCGGCACCAGCAGCGCCGGATGCTTTTCGCCCGCGAAGATCACCTTGGCGAACAGGCCGGGGCGATAGCGTCCGTCCTTGTTGTCGACCGCCACGCGGACCTTGACGGTGCGGGTGTCGGGGTCGAGGATCTCGCCGATGTAGCGGACCTGGCCGGTCACGGGCCTGCCGGGGTAGGCATTGAGCAGGATTTCGGCGGGCTGGCCGACGAAAATCGAAGCGATATCTTTCTCGGACACGCTGGCCGCGAGATAGACGGTGGACAGGTCGGCCACGGTCATGACCGGTGCGCCGGTGTCGTTCCAGAAGCCGCCCTGCGCGCCCTCGAGTTCGATGACGCGGCCCGCCAGCGGCGCCGTCATGGTGTATTGGCGATGCGACGGCGCGGTGCCGGCGGCGCCAAGTTGCGCGAGATGGGCCGCCGTGGTCTCGGCGTCGCTGCTTGCCTGCGAGTAGGCAAGCTGGGCTTGCTCGTAGTCCTTGCGCGCCACGATCTCCGCCTCGAACAGCGTGCGCTGGCGATCCAGGTTCAGCTTCGCTTCGAGCAAGGCGGCGCGCGCCTTGCCGGCCTCACCCTGGGCCGCGCTCAGTTCGGCGGAATCCAGCGTAAAGAGAGGATCGCCCTTGCGCACGACATCGCCCAGCGCGGCGTGCAGCCGGACGATGCGCCCGGCCAGCGGCGGTACGATCTTGACCAGCTTGGCGGCGTCGGCCTCGATCGAGCCGGGCACCTCGATGGGACGCTCCAGCACCTGCTCGACAATGGTCTGCACCTGCAGCTGGGTGCGCAGCGGTGATGCCTCGGGCACCGTGATGAAGTTGCCCTCGCGCACCGGTTCGGTACTCTGCCTGGGCGTGTTGGCATGCGCGCCGAACAGGCTGTTGGCATCGCAGCCGGCCAGTACGATGCAGGCCGCGCAGGCGGCGGCGAGCGCAAGGCCTGGCGGCCGGCGCAGGAGCAAGCGTTGGCGAGTGGTGGGCGTTTGCATTGGTTTTCTCCTCGGGTGGGCGCCGCCGCCAGGGCAAGCGCGCCGCTTGTTGCCGGTGCTTCGTCGCCGGGATCGCATCAAGGCGGGATCCGCGGACGACAGGAATCGACAGGCGTGACGCATCCCCGGCGCTACGGGAGGGCAAGTCCGCGCAGGTAGCCGGTGATGGGCGAAATCGCCCGTGTTGCTTACGGGTGGGTGGCAGCGCGGAAGGAAGGGGTGGATCCCGCGCGCGGGCAGTCAGGATGCCGCGTCACGCAAAGGGAGCCTGGCGGATCCGGGTGGTGGGTTTCGCGGTTCCGGCAGGGAGCAGGAAGCGGAATCAGGCCAACGGGATCGCGCCATGCCTTCGGCGCCGCCTGCTAGAAGGGTCGGGGTCCATGTTCTTCCTCCGGCAATCGGTTTGGATCGGTGGATCGGGGGCTCAGGCCGCGGCGAGCGCGCGCTCGGGCTGCGGAACGGTTTCCCAGCGCACCGCGCGGACCAGCGGTTCCAGGCCCAGTCGTTGCACCAGGCTGACCATGCCGGGCCTGCCGCCGGGCTGGCAGTGCACCAGCACGCGCATCTCGATCAGTTCGCGCCGCTCGCATTGCCGCATGCGCAGGCGTTGCAGCGAGAGCTCGCGCGACGCCAGTTCACGGCGAATCTGCTGCTCCAGGCCCGCGCCATAGTCGTCCTTGCAAAGCAGTACCACCTGGAACAGCTGGGCGGTTGCGCCGCGGCTTGCCTGGGGGGTACGGCGGTTGGTGGTCTGGGGGAGCATCCAGTTGAACAAACGCATATCCAGCTCCTTTCTATCTCCTTGGGGTTATTCGAGCGCGCCGGCCGGAATGGCCCAGCGCACGAGGGAAACACTCTTCTCCATGCTGATGCGGCTGACGATCTGCTCCAGCTTGCCTTCATTGCCGGGCGCGGCCAGCACATCGGCGCGGACTTCGATGTGCCCGCCAGCGGCGGTGTCCTCGCTGTGCAGGGACTGCAACAGCAAGGCCGGCATTTCCGTCAGCGCATGCAACAGCAAGCCGCGCACACGGATTTCTTCCTGCGCGGTGCAGACCGTGGTGATGCGGTAGACCATCTCCACTTCGGGGGTGATGGACGTGCCGCCGCGGTTGATGCGCTGGCCCAGCATGCGCAGGCCGAAATTGGCGCAAAGGATGCAGGCGGTGCCGATCGCGGCCTCCGCGGCGTGGCCAAGGCCGGCGAGCACGCCCACGGCGGCGGAGCACCACAGCGTGGCGGCGGTATTCAGGCCGCGCACGTTCAGGCCGTCGCGCATGATCACGCCGGCACCGAGAAAGCCGATGCCGGAAACGACCTGCGCGGCAATGCGCGCATGGCCTTGAGGATCGAAGGTAAAGGCGGAAACCGATACGAACAAGGCCGCGCCGGCGGCTACCAGCGCGTTGGTGCGCAGCCCCGCCATACGCTGGCGCAACTGCCGTTCGGTACCGATACACGCGCCCAGCGCGAGCGCTTCAAGCAAGCGCAGGGCGAATTCGTGCCACACCATAAGAACTCCCGTAACAATCAGGAAGATCCGGTGAGTCTTGTCAATGACACGGGCAAACGCGGGCAGCGGCAAGCTGCAACGCATGCGGGGTCAGAAGAGTGAAGCCGTATTCAAGAAGAGAGGCGGGACAGGACGTCCGGCCTCGATAGCACCATGCCGCAAGCGGGGCACGGTCGCTGAGGGTACCGTGCTCCGGTCAGGCGGAGGTGCCGATCCTGGATCGACTACTGTCGTCGGAACAAGTGCTCACTGGGCAAGCCCTGGAATTAATAACCCGCGTACTGTAGCGGCGCGAATTGAATGGGTCAAGCGAAAGTCGACGATTACACGCGATTGACGGAGGTTGATGGGTGAAAGAACGTTACTTGTCCAAATATCAATCGGACATGTACGAAAATGCACTGGAAAATTGAAAAAAATGGCGATGCTGGTGCTTGCGTAGCCGTGGCAGGCTCCAACTCCAACTCCGGCGCGGCCGACGCGGGACTATTTTTCTCCGCGACCGGTGGGCCGGAAGTGTCCACGGCAGAGTCGAGCATCGTGAGCAGGTCGGCGATGGTATCCGCTGGGGCGGCCAAGGGTACCTACTCAAGGGGAACGCTACGTCCGCGCACAAACCGCTCAATCTGCGACGCGGTTTTGTCGGGCGCAGCATCGCTTCGAAACCGGGCGCATGACAACGCCATGAACTTTGGAAATCGCTCTCGTATCCGTCGCTCCTCGCGTGCTCTGTCACCAGGTAGATACGGTCTCGAAAGTTGCCGTTGCACGATGATCTCGACACACGGCTCTAGCTCGAATGCTGGCAGCAGCAAGGAGGTCAGTGCATCAGCTTCGATGGAGCAACGAAGATCCTGATACTCATGGCCAACGTTCTCGGGGTACGTCAGAAAACCCGAGGAATTGGTTGCTGTCATGACGCGACTTTCAAAAATAAGGTGGCAAAAAAGCCGCCTACCGCAACGACCGACAGTGCAGAGGCAAAGATCTGCAGGCCGTAGATGAGCGCAGCACTGGCCTGTGTTCGATCGTCATCCCACGCCTTATTCAACAATCCACTGAGCGTGCAGGCCAGGAAAAAGCTGTACGCGGCCGCAGAGAAGGGCGCCAGGGTATAGACCGCAGCGGCCGCAAACAGTCTTTCCAACGCCACCGTGAGCGCAATGATCGATACGCCCCCAACGCAGGTCGAGAGGTGGGCAATGCGCCAAAGCTCAGTTCTTTTGGCATCTCCGCTGCGCTTCGTTAGCCCGTGGGGGATGCCCAGCATCGTCCCCGCGCAAAACAACAGGACGCCCAGGAGCAGGTAGAGGCCGCCTGCGGGGGTGAAGACCGTGGTATTCACCATCTAGCCGCCGGAAACTTGCGCGGCGCGTAGAACACCGCGACAGCGAGCCGCGCCGCCAGGCTGGATGAAATAGCATCAAGCAGTCTAAATAAGAGGCGAAATAGTCTGAGTTGCATTCAAAATGCTCCGATTAAATGTAGTGCATGACCTGTGAATGAAAACTTTGATTCGCCATCTGATGCTTTCTGTCGCCCAGGCAAGCGAACAAGCCACATGCAAGGAGAGGGAGGTCACTGTCCACAAGGACGTTCCCGAATTCCGGACATTGGTCTAGTGCTCTATCGATCTAGAGGAATTCAGGCCAGACAACCCCACGCCGAGCCCTTTGAGAAAGACTTCCTTGCGCGCCAAGAAATCCAAGATTTCTCTCGCTAGTCCTTATTAGAACAAGGACGAATGCCGGGCGAAATTACTCTACCTTCTCGGTAAAATCCATCTAATTAATCCTACTTTTCGTCACAATAATTTTAATTCTGAAATAAAATTCCTTTACATCAAGGGCCGCTACCGTTCGCACTTGGCCAAAATGGCCCCGCCATGTACTTGTAAATATGCACGTCGTGGCCGCGCTCGTGTGCGATGGTCTCCGTGAGCAAGCGAGCGCGGGAAAAGTCAAGATTCGTTCGGATGGCTCTGCGGCGCTGGACTACCCGTTGACCCCATTTATCTTGGACGGCGGTCGTCGGGCCATGCTGGCCATGTTAGAACCTCAATTCGCGGCGGGTGCTCTTTCGGTGTTCCCGCTTCAGGAGCAGGCTCACTTGTATTCCAGGCGGGCGGATGCGCGCCAAGCCATTGACCGACTTCCCATGCAGGTACGCCTAACCAAGGTCATCATTGCTCACGTAGTGGGAGGCTGCGGTTTTGGCGGTGGCGCGACCAGATGGTATTCATTGGCATGGGCAGGCTTCTTGCCATTTATCGAGGCTCCAGATATAGGCCAGTACGGAGCAAGCTGCCACGGGCAATCCGGCATGTTCTATCTCCGTGTTTTCAAACGCGTTCAGACCATTCTGAATGCGGCTCTGGCGTTGATCGGGTAACCTCGCGGCAAGATGAACCACCTTCAGTGAAGTGCAAAATGGGTTTTGAGCAATTAGCCGAATTGCGCAATCGCCTGCGGGCGCAAGCCGAACAAGCCAAGCCAGCCAAGCCGAAGGCCGCCACCACCCGCAGGAAGGCGCGCGAGTCGGTCGAACCGGTAGTGGAGGCGATCCGGCGTTTGCAGAAATATTTTCCGCTTGTCTTTCCTGTCAACCCTGCGCCCAAGGTGCCCCTCAAACTAGGCATCCTCGGGGACGCAGCCCAACATCTGGAGCGTTTGGGTATCACGCACGAGCAGTTGACGCAGGCCATTGCCACCTGGTGCCGGGGAAGCCGCTATTGGGCGTGCCTGGTCGAGCATGCACCGCGCCTGGACCTGAACGGAGAGTTTGCGGGCAAGGTGACGGCGGAGCAAGCTGTACGCGCGCGACGGCAGGCGTCACGAAGGCCGCAGGGACAGGCGCGAAGTGCGCGGTCGAAGCCTGGCCGCCATTTCAAGGGAAAACCAGAAGCAGCGGGGGAGACGCCGTGATCCGGCGACGCCCATCAGGCCCCTTGGGCTGCATAGCCTGGCCGGACTGGTGCGGGATATTGCGCCAGCACCAACCCACGTCATGCAGGAAGCCGCTTTGTCTTGCCATGGCATGGAGCGACATGGTCGTGGCATTGACTCCGAAGATTAGAGGAATGCATGCGTAGATTCATCGTGTTGCTGATATCTGTCCTGATCGTCGAACAGGCTGCTTGGGGGGCGGCGTCCGGAATGCCTGCCGTCGCTGGCCCGACCGCTGGTGTGCCGCAGGCGGTCGAGCCGCAACCGGACCGGCTGCCGGCGTACGAGCCGCGCTTCGGCCGCGCCAAGCCCCTCGTAGCCGTGGTGGCGGAGAACTACTACACGGAACTGTCTGACTACGTGGTGCCCTATGGCATTCTGTCCGCATCGAACGCAGCCGACGTGCATGCGCTCGCAACCCAGCCGGGCTCAGTCCGCATGTTCCCCGCGAGCCTAACAATCACGCCGCAGGCGACGACCGACGACTTCGACCGTCGCTTCCCGGAAGGCGCCGACTATGTGATCGTGCCGGCGGTCCATCGCGACGAGGATCCGAAGCTGCTGGCGTGGGTGGCCGCGCAGGCGCGCAAGGGTGCCACGGTGGTGGGCGTCTGCGACGGCGTCTGGGTGCTGGCGCGCGCGGGGTTGCTCGAGGGGCGCAATGCCACGGGCCACTGGTACTCGTTCGACGACCTGCGTAAGGCGTATCCCGGGACCAAATGGGTGCGCCGCAAGCGCTATGTCGCGGATCGCAAGGTGGTGACCACGACCGGTGTCACGGCCACGATCCCGGTCTCGTTTGCGCTGGTCGAGGCGATCGGGGGGCGCGAGCGGGCGGTGGCGCTGGCGAGGTCGCTCGGCATTGAGCGCTGGTCGTCCGGGCACCCGAGCGAACGATTCCACCTGGGGCTGCCGGCCATGCTGACGATTGCCCGCAACTATGTTTCGTTCTGGTCGCACGAGGACATCGGCATTCCAGTTGCGCCCGGCGTGGACGAGATCGCGCTGGTGCTTGAAGCGGACGCCTTCGCGACCACGTTCCGGTCGACCATCTATACGGTGTCGAAGAACCGGGAGCCCATCGTCACCAAACGCGGACTCACGATCGTGCCGGACCGCGTGGCGAACGTCGATGCGCCGCGCCGCATGCTGGCCGCACCCCGGACCGAGCGGCCGCTGCGCGCGCTCGACGAGGCGCTCGGTCGTATCGCCGCCAGCTTTGGCCAACGGACCGCGGACTGGGTAAGCCTGCAGATGGAGTACCCAGGTCAATGAGGCGTGAGCACGCCGTGACCGTGTGGTCGAGGCGGCGTTGTCGCGCGTTGATCGTGTGGTCGTTTGCCGTGGGAGTACTCGGCCGGCATATCCGCGCCCGCGCCTCAATCCGTCAGCCGTGCCCGTGCCCGCGCCGCCAGCACCTGGCTCAAGCCCAGCCCGGCCAGCGCCGCCATGGCCGAGAACAGGAACACCGAGCCATAGCCCGCATGGCTGGCAATCACCCCCGCCACCGGGCCGGTCAGCCCCAGTGAAAGATCGAGAAAGAGCGCATAGGCGCCGARCGCCGAGCCGCGGTTGCTCGGGGGCACCAGCTTGACCGCCTCCATGCCCAGCGAAGGGAACACCAGGGCAAAGCCAAAACCGGTGACCGCCGCGCCCGCCAGCGCCTGGGCTGGCCCCTGCGCCAGCCAGATCAGCGCCAGCCCGGCGGCTTCCACCGCAAAGGAGCACAGCGCCACCGGATAGCCGCCAAAGCGCACGATGCTGTCGGCCAGCAGCAGGCGCGCCAGGATGAAGCTCACACCCAGGCTGGTCAACGCCAGCGCGGCGTGGTCCCAGCCGTGACTGGCGTAGTACAGCGTGACAAAGGCCGTGATGGCGCCGAAGCCCACCGAGCCCAGTGCCAGGCACAGGCCGAAGGGCGTCATATGGCGGAACACGGTGCGAAACGGCATGCGCGCGCCTTTCACCGTAGGCACGGCTGCCTTGCGGCGTGCCAGCGCGAACGCGCCGGCGGCCATGATGGTGGTGACGATGCCCAGCGAGGCAAGGCCCCAGCGGGCGTCGAGCAGCACGCCAACCGGTGCGCCCAGCGCCAGCGCGCCGTAGGTTGTCATGCCGTTCCACGAGATCACCTTGCCGGTGTGGCGGGATCCCACGTCGCCGATGCCCCAGGCGATGGTGCCGGTGGTGACGAGGCTCTCGCCCGCGCCGAGCACCAGCCGGCCGGCGAACAGCCAGGCCAGGCTGAGCCAGCCGGTTTGCACGAACAGGGCGGACAACACCGCCAGCAGGCCGCTGCCGGCGCATAGCATGAGCCCGAGGGTGACGGATTTCTTGGGGCCTTGCAGGTCGCACAGGGTTCCCGCGTAAGCCCGGCTGAGCAGCGTCGCCAGGTACTGGATGCTGACCGCCAGCCCGGCCACGACCGTGCCATAGCCGAGGTCGCCATGCACGAAGCCGGGCACCACCGCCAGCGGCAGGCCGACGGCGAGATAGGCAATGAAGTTAAAGAAGACGATGGCGACGATGCGCCGGCTGATGCTGCCTTGCCGATGCTCCCCGGAATCCGGGGCGGCGAGCGTCGTGCTGTTCGAGGACATGGTGGGGCGGGGCGGAATATCTTGGCGGTCAAAGCGGCAGCCTCAGGCAACGGACCATGGCGCGTCGCGGGCGCGCAGCGGTAATTGTCGTCCTGGGGCGAATACAAGGCGGGAAGCCGGGGAACCCGGCATGACGCGGGCGCTACTCGAGGCGCCGGACCGGAACCGTGGCGCGTGGGCGATGGACTGGCAGCATGGGCAGGGACATGGCGAGGGAGGCGGTTGGCCGGCGTGTGTCCCCAGAAGCTGCCGGTGAAATCAAGGCTGCGCGGTCGTATGCGATAGTCGCCGGCGCTGGCCGTGCGATTTTAAGCGGCTGTTTAGTTCGTGTAAATCGGTCACGGAATTTACTGTTGCATGAGCGCCAGCGGCTGGGCTGGCGTTCTCTTTCAGGTGCTTCCTGCGGCATGTTGCTCATTGCCCGGAAGTGTCAGCCATGTCGTCGCACACCCGTCAGCTTGTCCCCGGCCTGTCTCATTCCGCACTTTAGCGGTGTGCGGCGCCAAATCGCATGCCTGTCGCCGCTTTGCCGCTAAATTTCCCCAAAGATTGGCCGTTAGCCGGAGCAGTGGCCCGTCATTGCAGCGCCGCCGCCTGGGGGCAAGTGCCCCGGGCGCCTCGCAGGGCAGGCGGGCCCGGCGAAACGATCAACACCGCGCGGCGAGCACGCGCCTTGCGGGGACAAAGGAAGCGTATGAGCAGCTCGATGAGAGACATCGACGAACGGACCAACCTGACCAACAACAACCAGTTCGAGTTGCTGTTGTTCCGCCTGGGCGAGTCGGACCAGTCCGCGAACAGCGAACTGTTCGGCATCAACGTCTTCAAGGTCCGGGAAATCCTGGTGATGCCCCAGGTCACCACCGTGGTGGGAGGCGGCCCGGCCATGCTGGGCATGGCGGATATCCGTGGCCAGGTGATCCCGGTGATCGACCTGCCCAAGATGGTCGGGTGCACGCCGCGTAGCGGCCTCAACATCCTGCTGGTGACGGAGTACGCGCGTTCCACCCAGGGCTTCGCCGTGGAAGCGGTGGAAGAGATCGTGCGCCTGGAGTGGAACCAGGTGGTCTCGGCCGAGACCAGCGTCAAGGGCGACATGGTGACCAGCATCGCCAAGCTCGATACCGATACCGAGAACCCGCGCCTGGTGCAAGTGCTCGACGTCGAGCAGATCCTGCGCGACGTGCTGCCGACGCGCCAGCCGGAAGTCGATCCCAAGACCGTCGGACCGCAGGTCACGCTGCGCCCCGGCACCAAGATCCTGGCCGCCGACGACTCCGCCTTTGCCCGCAGCCTGATCGAGCAAGGCCTCAAGGCCATGGGCGTGCCGGTGCTGATGACCAAGACCGGCCAGGAAGCCTGGCAGCAACTGGGCGAGATCGCCGACCACGCCGCCGCCAACGGCCGGACCGTGCAGGACGAGATCGCGCTGGTGCTGACCGACCTGGAAATGCCCGAGATGGACGGCTTCACGCTGACGCGCAAGATCAAGGCTGATGCGCGGTTCAAGTCGATCCCGGTGGTGATTCATTCCTCGCTGTCGGGGACCGCCAGCGAAGACCATGTGCGCAAGGTCGGGGCCGACGCCTATGTGTCGAAGTTCCTGGCCAAGGACCTCGCGGATACGATCCGGGGCGTGYTGGCGCGTTGAGATGGGCCGGAGGACGGCCGCCGGCAATCCTCCACCACAGGCCATTGCGGCAATCGCCCGGCGTGTATGGCCGGTGAGACGCTGTACGCAGACGTCCGCCGGTCCCCGTTGTATTCATCACTGAAGTCGGGCCCCACCGTGCCGGTTGGGGCGCCGCTTGCCGTAGTCACCTCCCCCCTGCATTCGCCCCATCGCTATCGTCGGCACATCCAGGCGCCGGACGAAGCGTGGCATTGGCTTGCGTCCGCCGCCGGGCGGATCTGCTCTCCGGCAGCCGCCGGCGTACACGTATGACGGTGCTATCCACCCGTGACTTGCTCGGGCGCTCGCATGCGGTGCGGAGCCGGCCGCGTGCCTCAACTTGACGCGAGATTGCACCAAATGTTGCGTTGTTTTTCCCGTTGGAGAGCTTGTTGCGTCACATCCGGCTTTGAAAATACGAATGTTTCATGGTTAACAAGTATGGAACAGATGTTGCTCGGTGACTAGCATTCAAGCGCGATGGCCCATCGCGTGTTTGCTAAACAAGGAGCGATAGATGAAAGCCGTTAAAGTCACCTGCCTGGGAGTGGCGCTGGTTGGATCCATTCTTGGCGCGGGCGCCGCCCAGGCTATTGACGCAGCCGCCAGTCCGACCCTGGGGAGGATCAAAGCGTCGGGGACCATCGCGATCGGACACCGGACCTCGTCGATCCCGTTTTCCTACTACGACAGCAACCAGAAGGTGATTGGGTATTCGCAGGACCTCTGCGAAAAGGTCATTGCGGAGGTCGGCAAGCAGACGGCGGTAGCAAACCTGCAGGTGCGCATGATCCCGGTGACCTCGCAAAACCGGATCTCGCTGGTGCAGAACGGGACGGTCGACCTGGAGTGCGGCGTCACCACGAACCTGAAGTCGCGGCAACAGCAGGTAGCCTTCTCTACCACCTTTTTTGTTGCGGGCACGCGCCTGCTGGTCAAGAAGGGGAGTCCGGTCCAGGACTTCCATGATCTTTCCGGAAAGGCGGTGGTGACGAACGCGGGCACCACCTCCGAACGGATCCTGCGCAAACTCAATGACGAGAAGAAGGCGAACATCACGATTCAGAGCGCCAAGGACTATGGCGAATCGTTCCTGATCCTGCAGTCTGGCCGGGTGGCCGCCTTCATGATGGATGACGTCCTGCTTTCCGGCGTGCGGACCATGTCGCCGAACCCCACCGAATGGACGGTGGTCGGCATGCCGCAGTCCTTCGAAGCCTACGGCTTCATGATGCGCAAGGACGATCCCGAGTTCAAGAAACTGGTCGACGGCGTGATCGTTGGCCTGATGAAGAGCGGCGAGATCAAGGCCATCTACGCCAAGTGGTTCAACAAGCCCGTCCCGCCAAAGAACATCAACTTCGAATTCCCGATGAGCGCAGAGGTCAGGAAGGCTTACGAGCAGCCGGGCGATGAGGCATTCGAGTAAGTCCTCTGCCGTTCAGGTTGCCCGCGCCTGGCACCATGGCGCGTTGGCTAGCCGTGCTTCGCCCGCACATACGCGCCAGTCTTGTGCAATTGCCCTTCGGCAAGTTCGAGCGCCTTGATTGCACCCTTGCCCTTCTTGGCCAGAAGCTGTTCGACCAGTGCTTCGACGACCGCCACGCCGGCGGTAATCGAGGGGAAGAACGAAGGGCTGTCGACCGAGAACAGCAACGTGCAGTCCGCCTCCAGTGCAATCGGCGCTACCGTGCTGTCGGTCAGGGCGATGACGCGGCAGCCGGCTTGCTTCGCGGCGCCGGCGACGCGAATGATCTCCTGCGAATACGGAGCGAAACTCGCAACCACGACGGCATCCTTGGGCTCCAGGGCCCGCAGTTCCATTTCCAGCGTGCCGGCATCTCCGTGGATCAGGTGCGCCGACGAGCGGAACAGCCGATAGATGTAGTGAAACGTAAAGGCGATCGGATAGCAGGAGCGGAAACCCGCAATGTAGACATTGGGTGCGGCGCTGAGCAGTTCTGCGGCACGTGGCATCGATTCCGCGTTGTTGGCGCCTGTGAGGTCGAGGTTCCGGTGCTGCGTATCGAGCATCTCCGCGAGCATCCGGCTAGAACCGCTTTCCCGGACCAGCTTTTTGGCCCGTTTTGCATAGGGCTGGGGGCCGCCGCGGAATGCCTCCACGAAGAGCTCGCGCAGTCCTTGCCAACCCTCGAACCCGAGAAACTGCGCCAGGCGTACCAGCGTTGCGGGCTGGACTCCGGCGTCCACGGCAATCTTGCGCATGGACAGGATGGGTATCTCCTGGGGATGGTCGAGCAGGTAGCGGGCGCCCCCCTGGAATTGCGGGCTAAGCGCCGCGAAGTTTTCCCGGAGCAGGGCGAGCAATTCGTCCAGGTGCTGCGGCGGCGCGGAGGATTCGATTGTCATGGTCAGTCGCGGTCAGGGTGTCTGTAACGATTGTTGCACAGGCAAGCGCCGGATGCACGGCTACCGTCCGCAGGTGGGTCGCCCTCAAATTGGAATCATATAAATCATAAAAATCATAAAAGACACAAGTGTTGCAATATGGGGGTGGCCTTCTTATACTTCAGGTCAATGCGCATGCGGTATGACCGGGATGATGCAGCTTTGAAGGTAAAGTTCGCCGCGAAGCGGGCCGCCGTTGCGCAGGCCGGCATCGAGTCGCAGTAAAGTGAGCACACATCATGACCAACGTATTCCACCGCAATCCTCGCCAGTCCCTCGCCGTAGCCGTCGGGGGCAAGGGCATCGAACTCATCGACAGCAACGGCAAGCATTACATCGATGCTTCGGGCGGAGCGGCAGTATCTTGCCTTGGTCATGGCCATCCCCGCGTGATCGAGGCGATCAAGGCGCAGGTCGACACGATCGCCTACGCGCACACCTCGTTCTTCACCACCGAGGTGTCCGAAACGCTGGCCGATACCCTGGTACAGGCCGCGCCAGGCGACCTTGACCACGTTTACTTCGTGTCGGGCGGTTCCGAGGCCGTCGAGGCCGCGCTGAAGCTGGCTCGCCAATACTTCGTGGAAATCGGGCAGACCGAACGCCGGCATTTCATCGCCCGCCGCCAGAGCTACCACGGCAATACGCTCGGGGCGCTGGCCATTGGCGGCAATGCCTGGCGGCGCGAGCCTTTCCTGCCGCTGCTGGTGCCGGCGCATCATGTGTCGCCCTGCTATGCCTACCGCGATCAGGCGGCCGGCGAGACCGACGCGCAGTACGCGCAGCGCCTCGCCGACGAACTCGAGACCAAGGTCCTGGAGCTTGGCCCGGAAAGCGTGGCGGCGTTCGTGGCCGAGACCGTGGTTGGCGCTACCGCCGGCGCGGTTGCGCCGGTTGCCGACTATCTCAAGCGCATCCGTGCCGTATGCGACAAGTACGGCGTATTGCTGATCCTCGACGAGGTCATGTCCGGCATGGGACGGACCGGTTATCTTTTTGCCTGCGAGGAAGACGGTGTCGTGCCGGACATCGTGACCATTGCCAAGGGCCTGGGCGCGGGCTACCAGCCGATCGGCGCCATGCTCGCGACCAGCCGCATCTATGATGCCATCGTGGGCGGCAGCGGGTTCTTCCAGCATGGCCACACCTACATCGGGCACGCCACGGCTTGTGCCGCGGCGCTGGCCGTGCAACGCACGATTGCCGAGGAGGGGCTGCTTGCCAATGTGCTGGCACGCGGCGAGCAACTGCGCGCCAGGCTGCGTGAAGTGCTGGGCGATCATCCGAACGTTGGCGACATCCGGGGGCGCGGTTTGTTCGTTGGCGTCGAGTTCGTGGAGGACCGCGCATCCAAGGCGACCCTGGACCCGGCGCTGAAGGTCCACGCGAAGCTCAAGTCGGCCGCGATGCAGAACGGCCTTCTTATCTATCCGATGGGCGGCACGGTCGATGGCGTGCACGGCGACCACGTGCTGTTTGCGCCGCCGTTCATCTGCACGGAAGCGGATATCGATCGCATCGTCGGGCGCTTTGCCCAATCGGTCGGCACGGTGCTGCCATCCTCTCGCATCGCGTTTGCCTGAGAGCCGGATGGCGCGCGGCAATTCCCGCCGAAGATCCACCGCCAGGATGGAAACCGCGCAGGCAGCCTGCCGGCGCGGTTCCTGGCTGGCGGATGTCAGGCCGCCATGCCCAGGAATTGCTGCAGCTCGGGCGTGGCCGGATTGGCGAAGATCTCTTCCGGTGGCCCGATTTCATGCACGCGCCCCTGGTGCATGAACACCACGCGGTTGCACACCTCCCGCGCAAACCGCATTTCATGCGTCACCATCAACAGCGTCATGCCTTCGCTCGCCAGTTGACGTACCACGTTCAACACCTCCATCACCAGTTCCGGGTCCAGCGCCGAGGTAATCTCATCGCACAGCAGCGCGCGCGGGCCAGCGCCTCGGACTCGCTGACGCCGCCCGCCACGGTCGGCGCCAGCATCACGTTGCGTCCCGCGCTCAGATGCGGGAACAGGYTGAACTGCTGGAAGATCATGCCCACCTTGCGCCGCAGCGCGCGCAGCTCAAGCTCGCTGCTGCCCAGCTTGGCGCCGGCCACGGTGATATTGCCTTCGTCAATGCTCTCCAGGCCGTTGATGCAGCGCAGCAGCGTGCTCTTGCCCGAACCGCTCTTGCCGATGATGGCGATCACCTCGCCCGGCTCCACCTTCAGGTCGATGCCTTTGAGCACTTCGTTGGCGCCAAAGCGCTTCTTTACGTTTTCAATGGCGATGAGCGACATTGAGCTTCCTTTCCAGATAACGGCTGTAGCGGGATAGCGGCCAGCACAGCGCGAAGTAGATCAGCGCGACCAGCGCATAGACGGTAAAGGGGCTGAAGGTGGCGTTGGTGATCACCGTGCCGGCCTTGGACAGTTCGACAAAACCGATGATGGATGCCAGCGCCGTGCCCTTGATGATCTGCACCACGAAGCCCACCGTGGGCGCGACGGCGATGCGCAGCGCCTGCGGCAGGATCACGTAGCGCATCTGCTGCAGATGCCCCAGCGAGAGGCAGCCGGCGGCTTCCCACTGGCCCTTGGGGATGGCCTCCACGCAGCCGCGCCAGATCTCCGCCAGGTAAGCGCCCGACCAGAGCGACAGCGCCAGCCCGGCGGCCAGCCAGGCCGGGATTTCCACGCCGAACAGCGCCAGCCCGAAAAAGGCAAGGAACAGCTGCATCAGCAGCGGCGTGCCCTGGAAGACCTCGATAAAGCCCCAGGCCGCGCGGCGCAGCGGCGCGCGGCGGCTGATGCGCATCATCAGTACCAGCAGCCCGGTCACGGCGCCGCCGGCGAAGGCCACCAGCGACAGCACCACGGTCCAGCGGGCCGCCAGCAGCAGGTTGCGCAGGATGTCCCRGCTTGAGAATTCGGTCATGACGCCCTCCGGAACAGCATGCCGCCGACGCCGCGCAGTATCTGGCGCAGGCCGATGGCGAGCAGCAGGTAGATGGCGGTGGTCAGCAGGTAGACCTCGAAGGCCCGGAAATTCCGCCCCTGGACAAAGTTGGCGGCAAAGGTCAGGTCCTCGGCGGCGATCTGCGAGCACACCGCCGAGCCCAGCATGACGATCACCACCTGGCTGGATAGCGCAGGCCAGATCTTCTTCAGGGCCGGGCGCAGCACCACGTGGCGGAACACCTGGAAGGGCGCCATCGCCAGGCTCGCGCCTGCCTCCAACTGGCCGCGCGGCACGGCCGCGATGCCCGCGCGGACAATCTCCGCGCTGTAGGCGCCGAGGTTGATCACCATGGCCAGGATGGCGGCCTGCATTTCGCCCAGTTGCACGCCCGCGCTCGGCAGGCCGAAGAAGATAAAGAACAGCTGGACCAGGAAAGGCGTATTGCGGATCAGCTCCACATAGCCTCCGGCGATGGCCGCCAGCCAGGCCGGGCCCTGGGTGCGCGCCCAGGCACAGGCAATGCCAAGGGCTACCCCCAGCACGCCGCCCACGACGGTGAGTTCAGCCGTGACGGCGACGCCGTGCGCGAACACGCCGGCATAGTCGAAGGCTGAAAGGAAATCGAATTGATAGGACATGCGAATGCGTTCGTTGGGGGCGCGCCGCGGGTGCGCTCATGCGCGCGAGGCTGGCGCAGTACACCGTGCCGGAGCGGTCGTCCGTCCGGCGCGGCTTTCCGTTTCAGGGCATCCGTATCAAAGCGTGGCCGGCAGCGGCATGCCCAGCCACTTCACCGTCAGCGCATTGAGTTCCCCGTCCTTCTTCACGTCCGCCAGGATCGCGTTGACCTTGGCCTGCAGCTTGGGTTCGCCCTTGTTCAGGCCGATGAAGCAAGGCGAGTTCTTGATCAGGAACTTGGGCTCCGGCTTCTTGGGCGGGTTCTTGGCGAGGATGGCGGCCGCGACCACGTTGCCCGTCGCCACCAGTTGCACCTGGCCGGACAGGAAGGCGCTGATGGTGCCGTTGTTGTCTTCGTAGCGCTTGATGGTGGCGGTGGGCGGGGCGATTTTGCTCAACTCTAGGTCCTCGACCGCCCCGCGCGTCACGCCGACGGTCTTGCCGGCCAGGTCGGCGGCGGCGGTCACTTTCTGGTCGGCCGGGCCGAACACGCCGTTATAGAACGGCGCATAGGCTTCGCTGAAGTCGATGGCCTTCTCGCGCTCGGGGTTCTTGCCCATGCTGGAGATCACCAGGTCCACCTTCTTCGTCTGCAGGTAGGGCACGCGGTTGGTGCTGGTCACGGGCACGAGTTCCAGCTTCACCCCCATCCTTTTGGCGATCAGCGCCGCCACGTCGATGTCCAGCCCTTGCGGCTTCATCTCGGCGTTGACCGAGCCGAAGGGCGGGAAGTCCTGCGGTACCGCGACCTTGAGCACGCCGGCCTTGATCACGTCATCGAGCGCTTCGGCGCCGGCGGTCTGCATCGAGAAGGCGAGGGCGGCGGCACCGAGGCCGAGGAGGAGTTTCGAGAGTTTCATAAAGGGTCCTTGCAAGCTTGCCGTTGAGGCGATTAGGTGATGAGGTTGGCGGGGTACGAATTGAGAGTCGATGCTTCAGGCGCGCGGCCCCAGCGGGCGCAGCGCCTGGCGAAGCGGATCGGGCGGGACTTCCGGCGTGGCGGCGCTGAGGCCAGCCTCCACGTGGCCGAGATGCGCATCCATCAGTGCAATGGCGCGTTCGGTGTCGCCCCGGGCCAGCGCCGCCACGATCCGCACATGCTCGGCGCAGGATTCGCTGGCCTGGTGGCTGGACTGGTAGCGCATGGCGATCAGCGTGGTGCGCGCGGTCAGGTCGCGCAGCGTGTCGGCCAGCAGCACATTGCCCACGCACTCGCCCAGGCACACATGGAAGTCGCCCAGCAGGTAGCTGCGCAGGGCGGTGTCGTCGCCGCGCAGCGCGCGCTGTTCCTGCGTCACATGCGCTTGCAGCCGGTCAATGGCAGCCGCCGAGACCGGCGCCGCATAGCGCAGCAAGCCCAGTTCGATCGCGCGCCGCGCGGCAAACGCCTGGCTGGCCTCCTGCCGGGACGGCTCGATCACGAACCAGCCGCGCCGGGCCGACACCGTGACGATGCCGCGTGCCGCCAGCCGCGTCAGCGCTTCGCGCACCAGGGTCCGGCTAACGCCGAACAGTCCCGCCAGCGCCTGCTCGCCCAGCCGGGTGCCGGGGGCCAGCCGCTGGGCCAGGACCGATTGCGTGATGCGCTCGGCGATCCCGGCGGATGTGCTGCCGCGCATGGGGCCGGAGGCATCGGTAAAGGATGGGATGGAGAAGGTCATGGCAGGCTATGAGGCAAGAGGTATGCCAGCCTGATATACAAGCGTGGTGCGCATGTTTTGTACGCAATGGGCCGGTCAACGGCCAGGCGTACGCACCAGTTGTGCGCGCCTTTGTGCCGGGGGAGTGCGGCGGCACGGGAATGGTGCGTGGATGTCTGTGGTGGCGCGGCGCCAGGGGCGCCACCACCAGCCACGCATGTCACCAGCCGCCGCCAAGGGCGCGGAACGTGGCCACCGCAGCGCGCGCGTTGTCGGCATGCACGCGGGCCTGCTGGTCGCGCGCGGCCAGCAACTGGCGCTCCTCGTCCAGCACCTCGAACAGGCTGACGGCACCACCCTTGTAGGCGTCTTCGGAGGCGCCACGCGCCCGCACGTGGGCGTCGATCTCGGTGGACAGTTCCTTGCCTTGCGACTCCAGTTCGGTGAGGGTGACGATGGCGTTCTCCACGTCTTCCGTGGCGCGCAACATGGCCTTGCGGTAGTTGACCAGCGCTTCGGCATTGGCGCCCTTGGCCTGCGCCACCTCGGCATCGACGCGGCCGAAATCGAACAGGCGCCAGCGCAAACCAGCCGCCGCCAGCGGCTGGAACGCTGCAGCGGAAAACAGYTTGCCGGCGCTCAGGCTCTCGAAGCCGAGCAGGGCCGACAACGACAGCTTGGGATAGTACTCGGCGGTGGCCGCCCCGATGCGGGCGCTGCTGGCCGCCAGCCTGCGTTCCGCGGCGATCACGTCCGGGCGGCGGCGCAGGAGGTCGGCGGGCCCCTGGGCCACGGAGATGGCAGGCACCGCCACGCCCTCCTGCAGCGGGCCAAGCTCCGCGGCGTAGGTGCCGGGCTGGGCGCCCATCAGCACATCGAGCCGGTTCAACTGGGTTTGCAGCTCGATGCGCAGCGGCGGGATGGTTACGCGCGCCTGAGCCACCAGCGCTTCCGCCTGCGCCACTTCGCGGCTGGACGACAGGCCGTCGCGCAAGCGCAGGCGCACCAGCTCCAACAGCCTGGCGTTGGTCGCAACCTGGTCCTGCGCAATGGCGATGCGCTGCTGCGCGCCGCGTACCCGGAAATAGGCATCGGCGGCTTCGGCCGCGACCGAGATGCGCACCCCGAACTGGTCGGCCTGCGCGGCCTGCGCTTCGGCGTCGGCCGCTTCCGCGCCACGCCGCAGGCCGCCGAACAAATCGATCTCCCAGCTTGCGCCGGCGCCCACATCGTAGAGCGCGAAATTCCGGTTATAGCCCGGGAACTGGCTGCCGATCTTGCCCAGCGGGCTTTCCAGCGATTGCCGTTCCTTGACTGCCTGCGCCGACAGGCTGCCCTGCGGCAGCAACTGCGCGCCTGCTTCGGCGGCAACGGCGCGCGCCTGCTGCACGCGGGCCAACGCGGCGGCCAAGTCCAGGTTCTGGTCCAGCGCGCGCTGGACGATGCGCGTCAGCGCGGGATCGTCGAAGCCCGTCCACCAGCTATCCAGCGCGGGGGCGGGCCGTTGCGCCTCGCGCGCGGCCAGCGTATCGGCATGCGGGTAGCTTGCCGCCGTGTCGGTGGCGGGCACCCGGTAATCCGGGCCTACCGCCGCGCAGGCAGCCAGGCCCACCGCTGCCAGCGTTGCCGCTGCGAGCGCCGTGGCCCGGGTCGCAAGCGTGCGGATGCGCGGATGCGCCGGGGCGGTTTCGGTGCGGGGCGGGGTACGACTCATTTCCATCTCCTTCGGTTATTCCGGAAGCGGCGTGTCCGCCGCCGCAAAGACTTTGTTTAACAAGTTACTTGCATGATGATATCCACAACTCTATACTAACTTTCATCTTGATAGCAACCTGATTTCCGGAGGTCGCGAACATGCAGAAAAAGCCGCTCGACAATGCGCCTTGTCCCATCGCCCGCAGCCTGGCGCGGGTGGGCGAGCCGTGGAGCATCCTGATCCTGCGGGAGGCGTTCTATGGCGCGAGCCGCTTCGACGACTTCCAGAAGCAACTGGGCATCGCGCCCAATATGCTGGCCCGCCGCCTGGAGACGCTGGTGCGCGAGGACCTGCTGGAGCGGCGCCAGTATTGCGAGCGGCCGCCGCGCTTCGAATACCTGCTGACCGCGCGGGGCCGCGAATTCCGGCCGGTGATGCTGGTGCTGCTGGCCTGGGGCAACCGCCACTTCTCGCCCGAGGGCGAGAGCGTGCAACTGGTGGACCGGCATACCGGCGCCACCGTCACGCCGGTCCTGGTGGATGCGGCGACCGGGCATCCCATCACCGAAGCGGATCACATGGTCGTGCCCGGACCGGCCGCCAGCGAGCGCTTGCGCGCCAAGCTTCAC
Organism: Cupriavidus sp. 05N39; assembly: GCF_056397325.1. Classification (NCBI taxonomy): domain Bacteria; kingdom Pseudomonadati; phylum Pseudomonadota; class Betaproteobacteria; order Burkholderiales; family Burkholderiaceae; genus Cupriavidus; species Cupriavidus sp. 05N39. Next base: position 27,563 of record NZ_JBFTNE010000007.1, on the reverse strand, counting down.
AAATCGGCAGCCGCGCGCGCGGCCGCCACCCCGAACGTCCCGCACGCAGCGGGCCACATCTGAAAGCGTCAATACGAAAGCAAGAGGAAGCGTCATGACAAGCGACATCGCCGCCGAGCGTGCTGGCTCGGAGCCCGTTCCCGTCTCTAAACCCCGGCTCAGCCCCAGGCGCCTGCTGATGACCGGCGCGCTCGTCGCCGCCGGCCTGGGCGCCGCGGCTTACGGCCAGCACTGGTGGTCGCACGGCCGTTTCCTGCAAAGCACCGACGATGCCTATGTGGGCGGGGAGGTGACGGTGATCGCGCCGAAGGTGCCGGGCTACCTGGCCGAAGTCACGGTGACCGACAACCAGCAGGTACGCGCAGGCGACTTGCTGGCCCGCATCGACGATCGCGACTACCGCGCCGCGCTGGCCAAGGCGGAAGGCGCGGTGGCCGCCCAGCAGGCGCTGCTGGCCAATCTCGACGCCACCCGGTCCCTGCAGGAGGCCGTGATCAGCCAGGCCCGGGCGGCGGTGACGGCGGTGGATGCCGACACCGCGCGAGCCCGCGATGACCAGGCGCGTTACCAGAGCCTGGCGGCCAAGTCGGCCGTATCGATCCAGAGCTCGCAAAAGGCAGACTCCGATTACAAGCAGTCGCTGGCCAACACGCAGAAGGCGCAGGCCAGCCTGCTCGCCGCGCAGCGCCAGGTCGACGTGATCGCCACGCAGAAGCTGCAGGCCCAGGCGGCGCTCGCGCAGGCCACCGCGGAGCGCGATATCGCCAAACTGAACCTTGGCTACACGGAGTTGCGAGCGCCCATCGACGGCACTGTCGGCAACCGCCGCGCCCGCGTGGGCGCCTACGCCGCCGGCGGCACGCAATTGCTTTCGATCGTGCCGGCGCGCGGCCTGTGGGTCGATGCCAACTTCAAGGAAGGGCAGCTTGCGCATCTGCGGCCGGGCATGCGCGCCACCGTGGAGGCCGATGTGCTGCCGGGGCGTGTTTTCCACGGCCGCGTGACCAGCCTGGCGCCGGCCACCGGCGCGCAGTTCAGCGTGCTGCCGCCGGAGAACGCCACCGGCAACTTCACCAAGATTGTCCAGCGCGTGCCGGTGCGCATCATGCTGGAGGAGAACGAGGCCACGCTGGCCATGCTCCGGCCCGGCCTGTCCGTGGTCGCCGAAGTCGATTCCCGCGCGGATGCGCAGGTGCAGCCATGAGCACCGGTGTCCTCGCCGCGCCCGGGCAGGGCGCGCAGCCGGCCGAGACCAAGCCTTCACCCCCGGCATTTTCCGCGGCCTCCATGACCACGGGCGCCAAGGTGTTCGCCTTTGCCACCATGTGCGTGGGCATGTTTATCGCCTTGCTGGATATCCAGATTGTCTCGGCCTCGCTGCGCGATATCGGCGGCGGGCTCTCGGCGGGCACCGATGAAACCGTGTGGGTGCAGACCAGCTACCTGATCGCCGAGATCATCGTCATCCCGTTGTCGGGCTGGCTGTCTCGGGTAATGTCCACGCGCTGGCTGTTTGCCGCGTCGGCGGCCGGGTTCACGCTGACCAGCCTGCTGTGCGGCATTGCCTGGAACATCCAGAGCATGATCGCCTTTCGCGCCATGCAGGGCTTCCTGGGCGGCTCGATGATCCCGCTGGTGTTCACCACCGCCTTTGCGTTCTTCGGCGGCAAGCAGCGCGTCATTGCCGCCGCCACCATCGGGGCCCTGGCTTCGCTGGCGCCTACGCTCGGACCCACCGTGGGGGGCTGGATCACCGACCACTACTCCTGGCACTGGCTGTTCTTCATCAACCTGGTTCCCGGTATCTTCGTCACCGTAGCCGTGCCCATGCTGGTGCGCGTGGACCGGCCCAACTGGTCCCTGATACGCGGCGCCGACTACCTCGGCATGACCTTGATGGCGCTGTTCCTCGGCTGCCTGCAATACACGCTGGAGGAAGGCCCGCGCTGGGACTGGTTCGGCGACGACGTGATTCGCGCCACGGCTTGGATCTCGGGCATCGCGGGCGTGGGCTTTGTCTGGCGCAGCCTGACCTATGCGCAGCCGGTGGTGGATTTGCGCGCGCTCAAGGACCGCAACTTCGCGCTGGGCTGCTTCTTTTCCTTCATGGCCGGCGTGGGCATTTTCGCCACCATCTATCTCACGCCGCTGTTCCTTGGCCGCGTGCGCGGCTTCAGCGCGTTGCAGATCGGGTTGGCGGTGTTTTCCACCGGCGTGTTCCAGGTCATGTCGATCCCCGTGTACGCTTTCTTCGCCAACCGTGTGGACCTGCGCTGGCTGATGATGTTCGGGCTGGGCTGCTTTGCGTTCTCGATGTGGCAGTTCGCGCCCATCACGCATGACTGGGGCGCGCAGGAATTGCTGCTGCCGCAGGCGTTTCGCGGCATGGCGCAGCAGTTCGCGGTGGCGCCGGCGGTCACGCTCACGCTCGGGGCGCTGTCGCCGGAGCGGCTCAAGCTGGCGTCCGGCCTGTTCAACCTGATGCGCAACCTGGGCGGCGCGATCGGCATCGCTGGTTGCGCGACGATCCTGAACGACCGCACCAACCTGCATTTCCAGCGCATCGCCGAGCACCTGAACTACCGCAACGAGGCGATGGGCGCGCTGCTGCAGGCCGTCGGCAGCAATATGGCCGCGTGGGGCAACGACATTGTCGACGCGCAGAGCGCGGCGCTCAGGCAACTGTGGGCGCTGGCGTGGCGCGAGGCGCAGACGCAGACCTTTGGCGATGCCTTCCTGGTCATCATGGTCTGCTTTGTGATCACCACCGCGATGGTGCCGCTGATGCGCAAGGTGGCGGCGCCGAAAGCGCCGTCGGCCGACGCGCATTGAGACCTTCAATCGGGAGATGCATGATGAAAGCCATTTTAGCCAACGCGCTGGCCAGCGCCTTAGCCAGCGCCGCACTGTTTGCCGGCATGGCGGCCCAGCCCGTCCATGCGGCTACGGAGCGCCCGCGCGACAGCGGCGTGGGATGCGCCCGTGCCGATAACCGCTACTGCAAGGCGCCGCGCGGTGTTCCCGCCGGCGAAGCCCAAGCGGAATGGTCCGCGACCGCGTGGCCATCCTCGTCCACCAAGCCAGGGAGTCTGTGATGAAAGCCAGGGAAGTCGTGTTATGCCACCCCGTTCGCACCGCCATAGGCGCCTATAACGGTTCGCTCAAGGCCACGCCGGCGACCGAACTGGGGGCGGCCGTCATCCGCGAGACGGTCCGCCGCTCCGGGCTGGACCCGGAACGGATCGGCAGCGTGGTGTTCGGCAATGTGATCCAGGCGGGCAACCGGATGAACCCGGCGCGGCAGGCCGCCATCGGCGCGGGCCTGCCGGTGTCGTTGCCCGCGATGACCGTCAACCGCGTGTGCGGGTCCGGCGCGCAGGCCATCGCCAGCGCCGCCGATGAAATCTGGCTTGGCCATGTCGATGCAGCGGTTGCCGGCGGCATGGAGAACATGGACCAGGCCCCCTACCTGATGCCCGCCGGCCGCTGGGGCAGCCGCATGGGCGACGCGGTGCTGCAGGACAGCATGCTGCGCGACGGGCTGGTGGATGCCTTCTCGGGCGAGCACTCGGGCTGGCATACCGAGGATCTGGTGACCCGCAACAAGATTGGCCGCGATGAACAGGACCGCTGGGCGGAGCGCTCGCAGAGCCGCTTTGCCCACGCGCAGGAACAAGGCCGTTTCGTGGAGCAGATCGTTGGCGTTCCGGTGAAGGCGAAGGGCGGGACGGCGATGTTCGGCGTGGACGAGGCAAACCGGCCGGACACCACATTCGAGATTCTCAGCAAGCTTCGCCCCGCGTTCCGCAAGGATGGCACCATCACCGCGGGCAATGCGCCGGGGCTCAATAGCGGCGCGGCTGCCATGCTCGTCGCCGAACGCGCCCTGGCCGAGAGCCAGGGCCTGGCACCGATGGCGCGGCTGGTGGCCTACGGCGTCGGCGCGGTCGAGCCGGGTCTGTTCGGCCTTGGCCCCGTGCCCGCCGTGCGTCAGGCGCTGCAGCGCGCGCAATGGACGCTGGGCGATATCGAGCGGATCGAGATCAATGAGGCCTTCGCGGCGGTGCCGCTGGCGGTCGCGGGCGAACTCGGGCTGCCGCTCGACATCATCAACGTGGACGGCGGCGCCATCGCGCATGGCCACCCGATCGGCGCGACCGGCGCGGTGCTGACCACGCGCCTGCTCTATTCGATGCGCATGGACGGCATACGCCGGGGCATCGTGACGCTGTGCATCGGGGGTGGGCAGGGCATCGCGCTGGCGCTCGAAATCCTGGATTAAGCAGCACTGGCAGGGCGGGTTTTCCGGCATCGGGACATTTCAATCCAGCTATCATGTTGAAAGTATCAAGATGCCGGATTGGAGCCCTCGACCATGCAAAGAAAGACCTTCAGGAACATGCAATGCCCCATCGCCCGTGGCCTGGAACGGGTTGGCGAGTGGTGGAGCATGCTGCTGATGCGCGAGGCGTTCTATGGCGCACGGCGTTTCGACGACTTCCAGAAGAACCTGGATATCGCGCCCAACATGCTCACGCGCCGCCTGACCGCGCTGGTGGAGGAGGGTTTGCTGGAGCGCCGCCAGTACTCCGAGAAGCCGCCGCGCTATGAGTATGTCCTGACCCAGTGCGGGCGCGACTTCCTGCCCGTGCTGCTGGCCATGCTGGCCTGGGGCAATAAGCACTTCGCGCCGGAAGGCCCCAGCGTGGAGTTGCTCGACAAGGAAACCGGCAAGGTCGTCGAACCGGTGCTGGTGGACGCCGGCACGGGGGAGCGCCTGAGTTTCGCGCGGCACGCGCTGGTGCCCGGTCCCGCCGCCGGAGACGGCATGCGCCGGCGGCTCGAATCCGCTGCCGGCTTCTTGTCGGGCGGCGAGGACGCGGCGGAGGCAGGCGACGAGCTTGCCGGGAGCGGCGCCTCATAGGCTTTTTTTTTATTTATCCCATCCATCGAAGCGGGGAACGTCATGAAGATTCTGGTCCTGGGCGCTGGCGCCATGGGCGGTTACTACGGCGGACGGCTGATGCAGGCGGGCGCCGATGTCACGTTCCTGGTGCGGCCACGGCGCGCCGAGGTGCTGGCCAGGGACGGCCTGGTCGTGCGCAGCGAGCTTGGCGATATCCATACTGCCGTAAAGACCGTGCTCTCCGGCGCGGTCAGGGCGGACTACGACCTCGTCCTGCTGGCCTGCAAGACCTACGACCTGGCCAGCGCGATGCAAGCGCTGGACCCGGCGCTGGACGGCACCCACGGCAAGGGCGCGGCGATCCTGCCGCTGGTCAATGGCCTGCGCGCGTATGAGACGCTGGATGCGCGCTACGGCCGGGAAAGGGTGCTCGGCGGTGTCTCTTACATCGCGACCACGCTGGACGCTTCCGGCGCGGTGGTGCACCAGGGGGCGGTCGACAGACTCGTCGTGGGCGCCCGTGCCGAACCGGCGCAAGCCCTGGCCGGCGCATTTCATGCACTCGCCGCGAGCACGCCTGGCATGCGCGAACTGTCGCCGGCGATCGACCAGGCGCTGTGGAACAAGTGGGTGATGATCTCGGCCGGTGCGCTGATGACGTGCCTGATGCGCGGCACCGTCGGCGAGATCGTCAGGACGGCCGACGGACGGGCGCTGATGCGCCAGGCCATGGACGAGTGCGCGGCGGTGGCGCGCTTGTCCGGGCATGCCTTGCCCGAGCCGGTGGCCGATGCGATGGCCGCGCGGCTGCTGGACGAGACCTCGACGTGGGCCGCCTCGATGATGCGCGACATCGCACAAGGCGCGCCCCGCCTGGAGGCGTTGGACATCGTCGGCGACATGGCGCAGCGCGCCGCGCGGCTGGGACATGACGCGCCGCTGGCGCGCATCGCCTATGCCCACCTGCAGGTCTACGAGGCCCAGCGCGCCGCCGCCTAGCCCCTGGTGTCCGCCGTCACGGCGGCGGCTGCGCGGCGTTCCCGCGCCTGGCGCCGGAACGCGCCTGGCCCCATGCCGAAATACGCCTTGAAGGCCCGCCCGAATGCCGCCTCGGAGGCATAGCCGCAATGCTCGCCGATGCTGGCCGCGGAATCGCGGTCTTGCGTCAGCAGGCGGGCGGCCATTTCCATGCGCAAGGTGGTGACCAGCTGCAGCGGCGTCTCGCCGCTGAGTTGCGTAAAGCGCCGGGCAAAGGTCGCCCGCGACATATTGCATGCCTCGGCCAGCGACGCCACCGACCACGGCTCGGCGGGTGCGCGCAGCACGGCATCGATCGCCCTGGACATGCGCGCATCGGCCATCAGCGCCAGCAGGCTGTGCGTGACCCCGCCCTGGGCGATCAGGGCGCGCAGCAGCAAGGTCAGCAAGGCGGTGGAAAGCTGCGCGATGACCGCCATGCCGCCGGGCTCGGGCGCCTGGGCCTCGTTGCGCATCATGTCGATCAAGGCATCCAGCCAGGCGCAATCGGCGCGTTCGGCGGTGGCGATGCGCAGCACGGGGGGCAGGTTGCGCAACAGCATGGTGCCCGGCAAGCCCAGCACAAAAGTGCCGCACAACATATCCAGCGGACGCTCGTCGCCCGGCACTGTCACTTCCGTCAGCAAGCCGTTGAAGCGCGTCCGGTGGGCCGGCATGTCCGCGCCGGCGGGCGCTGCGCCGTCCGGCAGGCTGCGCAGCGTGTGCGCGGTGCCATGGGGAAACAGCAGCACATCACCCGCGCCAAGCGAGATCGCGTCCTGCTCCACCAGCGCGCGCGCCTGCCCGCCCAGGATGATGTGATAGGGAAGGTGCCCGGGCGGCGCCGCCGCGTTGTCCACGCGCCAGTTGCCGGCGAAGTGGCAGTGCAGGTCCACGGTGCCGGCGGGAGCCAGCATGCGCACCAGTTCGGTCAAGGCGTCCATGACGGGATGTTGAGACGATGGAGCAAGAGATTGCGACTATTGTATGCTGTAAATGACAAGATGGACGCCTAGACTTCAGTCCATGGAAGCAGCGCAACAAACACGGCGCGATCCATCGACCAAACTAACCGGAGTCCATCATGTCCCGTCTTCACACCATCAACGCCACTGAAGCCACCGGCCAGACCGCCCAGTTGTTCGCTGCGATCAAGGGCGCCGTCGGCAAGGTGCCCAACGCCTACCTGGTTATCGGCAGCAATGCCCCCGAGGTGCTTGCCAACGTGCTGCAAACCGGGGCGTTGCTGAAGAACGCCACCCTCAGCGCCCGCGAGCTGGAGGCCATCAATCTCTCTGTCAGCGAAGCCTCGGCTTGTGATTACTGTGTCGCCGCGCACACCATGACCGGCAAGATGGCGGGCTACAGCGCGGAGCAGACACGCGAACTGCGCGCCGGCAGCTACCCGGAAGACAGCAAGATCGACGCCCTGGTCCGCTTTGCGCTGGCCCTGGTGAAGACCGCCGGCACGTTGCCCGCCAGCGCTGTCGCCAATGTGCGCGAAGCCGGCTATACCGACCGCCAGATCATCGAGGCCATCCAGGCGGTCAGTGCGATCCTGTTCACCAATATGGTCAATCGCGTCAACGATACCGTGGTGGATTTCCCGAAGGTGGCGTGAGGGGGAGGCCAGCCGGGGCTGGCCGGGCGAAGCGCCCGGCTACCCGCTGGCCTGCAAGCGGGCTGGCACCATCAGGCCGCTTCATGCGCCGGGAAAACGACACTTCAGGCGCACTTGCCGCCGACTGACCGCGTTGCCCCGTAGCGGGTCGCATATTCCCAGCCCAGTTCTGCAAGCGGCCTTGCCTTGCGGCCGGTTTCCAGCGCATCCGCGGCCGCCGCATTGCCACCTTCCGCGCGCCGCGCAATGCCGTTCATGATGGCGGCCAGCCTGAAGAAGTTATAGGCGAGGTAGAAATCCCAATGTTCCATCTCCTGCATGCCGTTGGCATCGCCATACCACCGAATGTAGGTGGCCTCGTCCGGAATGCCCAGGTCGTGCAGGTCCAGCCCGCCAATGCCGCGCCAGAGCGATGCCGGGATATGCCAACCCATGCACTGATAGGCAAGGTCGGCCACCGGGTGGCCCAGCGTCGATAATTCCCAATCCAGGACACCGAGTACGCGCGGCTCGGTTGGATGAAAGAGCAGGTTGTCCATGCGGAAGTCGCCGTGGACAAGGCTGGTCTGGTGTTCCGGCGGAAGATGGCGTGGAAGCCAGTCGGCCAGGGCCTCCAGCGCGGTATTGCCGTCCGTGCCGGTGTCCTGGCACTGGCGTGCCCAGCGGCTCACTTGCCGTGCGATGTAGTTTCCGCTTTTGCCATAGTCGGCGAGACCTGCCTTTTGATAGTCCACCCGATGCAATGCCGCTATCACCCGGTTCATTTCCCGGTAGATCGCCGTGCGTTCCTCACGCGACAGGCCGGGCAGCGACTGGTCGAACATGACCCTGCCTTGCAGGAACTCCATGACGTAGAAGGGGCTGCCCAGGATCGACGTATCCTCGCTGTAGAGGAACAGTTGCGGGACGGGCACTTCGCTGTCCCGCAGTGCATGCATTACGCGATATTCGCGGTCAATGGCATGGGCGGACGACAACAGCTTGCCGGGCGGTTTGGTGCGCAGTACATATTGCCGCCCTTCGCACCAGATCCGATAGGTGGGATTGGACTGGCCGCCGGCCAGCCGTTGCGCCATGAGCGAGGGCCGCTCGATCAGGCCCTGGCCGTGCAGCAAGGCCGCCAGCCTGGTGCAATCCAGATCCGGCGGGTGTTTATCCGCCGGGGCGGTCTCGCGTTGCGCGCTGGCATGCGTCATCGTGTCTGTCTCCCTGTGCCCCGATCCACTACGGGGTCTCTTCGATTGGTTGTGTCGTTCGCTTCGGGCTAAAGCGTGCTGACCATGTGCCCGCCATCCACCGGCAATACGGCGCCGGTGATGTAATCCGAAGCGTTCGATGCCAGCAGGAGCAGCGCGCCGTCGAGTTGCTCCGGCTGTCCAAGCCGGCGTTGCGGGATCCGTTTGACCAGTGCCTGGCCGCTGTCGGTCTCGAAGAAGCTCCGGTTGATGTCGGTTTCGAAATACCCCGGTGCCAGCGCATTGACGCGGATACCATACCGCGCCCATTCCAGCGCGAGCGACCGTGTCAGGTGAATCAGTCCAGCCTTGGCCGCGGCATAGGCGGGCACTTGCTGGGCAACGCGCATACCAAGGATCGAGGCGATGTTGACGATGCTGCCGCCCTTGCCGCCATCGCGCATCATCTGCGCCGCATGCTGTGCCACCCGCCACGCGCCGCTCAGGTTGGTGTCGATCACGCTTTGCCATTCGTCCTCCGCCACCTCGATGGCGGGACGCGTGACAGCAATGCCTGCGCTGTTGACCACGATGTCGACCGTGCCCAACGCGCTGGCCGCGGCCGCGAAGGCCGACGCCACCGAGGCCGGGTCCCTGACGTCGAGCGAAACCACGCAGCCTTCAGCGCCTTCCTCGCGGAGCGCGGCAAGCAGTGCCTCGCCTTCGCCGACGCGCCGTCCGGCCAGTGCAACCCGGCATCCGGCACGCGCCAGGGTCAGGGCGAAGTGCCGGCCCAGGCCGCCGAATGCGCCGGTCACCAGCGCGACCTTGCCCTCCAGGTCGGCAAACAGGTTAGGGGCGGGATGCGCTTTCATGCAAAATCTCCTTTGATTGCCAGAATGGATGCCGGTGTTGCCCGGCCACCCGTCGCCTGCGGGCAAAGGCGGCCAGCCTATGCTGCCTCAGGCTGCCTTGCCCATGTCTTCGACCACCTTCTTGGCGTCGCCGAACACCATCATGGTCTTGTCCATGTAGAACAGTTCGTTATCCAGGCCCGCGTAGCCAGCCGCCATCGAGCGCTTGTTCACGATGATGGTCTTGGCCTTGTAGGCTTCCAGGATCGGCATGCCGGCAATCGGCGAGCCGGGATCGGTCTTGGCGGCCGGGTTCACCACGTCGTTGGCGCCCAGCACCAGCACCACGTCGGCCTGGCCGAACTCGCTGTTGATGTCTTCCATCTCGAAGACCTGGTCGTAAGGGACCTCGGCCTCGGCCAGCAGTACGTTCATATGGCCCGGCATGCGGCCCGCCACCGGGTGGATGGCGTACTTCACCGTCACCCCCTTCTCGACCAGCTTTTCGGTGAGTTCCTTGAGCGCGTGCTGCGCGCGCGCCACCGCCAGGCCGTAGCCAGGGACGATGATCACGGTCTCGGCATTGCTCATCAGGAAGGCCGCGTCGTCGGCCGAGCCGGCCTTGACATTGCGCTGTTCCGCACCGCCTGCCGTGGCGGCCGCCGCGGTGTTGCCAAAGCCGCCGAGCAGCACGTTGAAGAACGAGCGGTTCATCGCGCGGCACATGATGTACGAGAGGATGGCGCCGGAGGAGCCAACCAGCGAGCCGGCGATGATCAGCATCGGGTTGTTGAGCGAGAAGCCAATGCCGGCGGCCGCCCAGCCCGAGTATGAGTTCAGCATCGACACCACCACGGGCATGTCGGCGCCCCCGATCGGGATGATGATCAGCACGCCCAGCACGAAGGCGATCGCCAGCATCAGCAGGAAGGGCATCCAGGCCTGCGACAGGAAGAAGGCCACGCCGAAGCCGATCATCGCCACCGCCAGCAGCAGGTTGAGCATGTGTTGGCCGGCGAAGGACACCGGCGCGCCCTGGAACAGCCGGAACTTGTAGCGCCCGGCCAGCTTGCCGAAGGCGATCACCGAACCCGAGAAGGTAATGGCGCCGACGAAGCAGCCGATGAACAGCTCGATGCGGTTGCCCAGCGGGATGTCATGCGAGCCCGCGGGCGCAATGCCGAAGGCGGCTGGCTCAGCCACCGCGGCCACCGCGATGAAGACGGCGGCCAGGCCGATCAGCGAATGCATGGCGGCCACCAGTTCGGGCATCTTGGTCATCTCGACCTTCTTCGCCACGTAGGCACCGATGCCGCCGCCGACCACCAGCGCGCCGAAGATCAATGCCAGGCCTTCGGCGACCGACGACTGGGCGGCGCTTGCCGCCATGAAGTCGTTCCTCAGTTTGGCGATCAACACCAGCGTGGTTACCGCCGCGATGGCCATGCCGGTCATGCCGAAGGCGTTGCCGCGCCGTGCGGAACTGGGATGCGAGAGGCCCTTGAGCGCCTGGATGAAACACACCGAGGCCAGCAGGTAGAGCAGGGTGACGAGGTTCATGCTCACGAGATTGCTCATGCCGCGGCCTCCTTGCCATGGGCGCCCGCGGGCTTGGCCTTGGGTTCCTTCTTCTTGAACATCTCCAGCATGCGCTGCGTCACCAGAAAGCCGCCGAACACGTTGACCGCGGCGAGCGCCACCGCCAGCGCGCCCATGGTGCGGCCCACGGGCCCCTCGGTCAGGCCGGCCGCCAGCATGGCGCCGACGATGATGATGGCCGAGATTGCGTTGGTCACCGCCATCAGCGGGGTGTGCAGGGCCGGTGTGACCGTCCAGACCACGTGGTAGCCCACGTAGATCGCCAGTACGAAGATGATCAGGTTGATCACCGTGTGGTTCACCATTTCCATCGACTTCTCCTCAGCTTGTCAGTTCCAGTTCACGGCTCTTGGTCATCAGGCAAGCCGCTACGATGTCGTCTTTCATATCGATGGCAAGCTTGCCATCCTTGTCGGTGATCAGCTTGAGGAAGTCCAGCACGTTGCGCGCGTAGAGCGCGGAGGCGTCCGCCGCAACCATGCCGGCCAGGTTGGTGTGGCCGATCAGCGTGACGCCATGGCGCTCCACCACTTCGTCGGCCACCGTCAGCGGGCAGTTGCCGCCCTGCGCCGCGGCCAGGTCGACCACCACCGAGCCCGGCTTCATCGCCTTCACGGTCTCCTCCTTGAGCAGCACCGGCGCCTGGCGGCCCGGGATCAGCGCGGTAGTGATGACGATGTCGGCGGCCTTGGCGCGCTCGTGCACCAGTTCGGCCTGGCGCCGCATCCAGTCGGGTGGCATGGGGCGGGCATAGCCGCCCACGCCCTGCGCGATCTCGCGCTCTTCGTCGGTGACGAAGGGCACATCGAGGAATTTGCCACCCAGCGATTCGATCTGTTCCTTGACGGCGGGGCGCACGTCGGATGCTTCGATCACCGCGCCCAGCCGCTTGGCGGTGGCGATGGCCTGCAGGCCGGCCACGCCGGCGCCGAGGACCAGCACGCGCGCCGCCTTGACGGTGCCGGCGGCGGTCATCAGCATCGGCATGAAGCGCTGGTAGTGGTGGGCGGCGACCAGCACGGCCTTGTAGCCTGCGATATTGGCCTGGGAGGAGAGCACGTCCATGCTCTGCGCGCGGGTGGTGCGCGGCGCCGCCTCGAGCGCGAAGCCGATAATGCCGGCGGCAGACATGCGGGCTTTGTTTTCCGCATCGAAAGGGTTGAGCATGCCGACCAGCACAGCGCCTTCGTTCATCCGGTCCAGTTCGGCCGGGGTCGGGGCGCGGACCTTGAGCACCAACTGCGCGCCCAAGGCGTCGGCGGCGCTGCCGATGCGGGCACCGGCCGCCTCGTAGGCAGCGTCGGGCTGGCTGGCGCGCAATCCCGCACCGGCTTGCACGATAACCTGGTGGCCCTGTGCTACATATTTCTTGACTGTCTCCGGGGTGGCGGCAACGCGTGCTTCGCCTGCCCGCACTTCTGTCGGGATACCCATCTGCATTGTGTATTCTCCTATGCTCTTGTCTTGCCGTCGCGCGGCCTCGTGACCGGACTGCCGGGCGCCTTCAGTTCAAGAAGCGCTTCCCCACGCAGAGCCCTGGCGGATCATGGAGAACCCGCGTGGCTCGCGTGAAGCCGTTGCTAGCATCTGGGGACAGGGTCTCGATCCGGACTTGCTGGAAAGAAACCGCCGACAGCATGGGCACCGGCGGCGAATGCACCGCCGCCGGGCCCGCTGCTTGTCAACAGGTCAACAGGTCAAACGGTCAACAGGGGACTTCGCCTTCGAGCGTCACCCGGTTCAGGATGCGCTCGGCCTCGCCGTAGTCGTGTACGGCGTAGTGCATGGTGCACCGGTTGTCCCACATCACGACATCGCCTTCCTGCCACATATGGCGGTAGACGTTATCGGGGCTGGTCGAGTGTTCGTAGAGAAAGTCGAGCAAAGGCCGGCTTTCGGCGGGCGTCATGCCCTCGATGGAGTGAGCCGTATCGGGATGCCCCACATAGAGCGCCTTGCGGCGTGTCTCCGGATGGGTGCGAACCAGCGGGTGGACCGCCGAGGGCACCGCATCCGATCCCGTCATCCTGGCGAGCCGCAGTCCCGTGAAACGCACGCGCAGGCCTTCGAGCATGCGTTGCATTGCGGGCGAAAGACGCTCGTAGGCCAGATATTGATTGCACCACATCGTGTCTCCGCCGCGCGGGACCACCACCGCGGAAAGAATGGAGATCTTGGGCGGCACCTCGGTATAGATGGAGTCGGAGTGCCAGGCCTCGGTGGATGCCGTCTCCTTGGGAATCTTGGTGACCTGGGCGAGCTCCGGGAAGTCCGAGAGGCCTTTCAGCAGCGGGTTACCCTGCACGGGCTTGCCCCAGCGCCGGGCGAAGGCAATCTGCGCCGCGGGCTGAAGGTTTTGGCCGCGGTAGACCAGCACGCCGTATTCAAGGAACCCCCGATGCAGCACTTCGAAGGCCGCATCGCTCACCGGTTCGTTCAGATTGACGCCTTCCACCGACGCGCCAACCGAGCCGGTGAGCGGTGTGATCTGGATACTCATGGATGTCTCCTGTTCGTTTCTCGAATCTGTATGGGAATTCTTGAAGACTGGATTACTCGACGACAAGAACGATCTTGCCGACGTGCTGGTCTTGCTGCATATAGGCGTGCGCTTCGCCAATGGCAGTCATCGGGAAGGTACGGTCGATCGGCAGGCGGATCCGCCCAGCCGCCAGGAAGGGCAGCATGTCGCGCGCACAGGCCTGGATGCATTCCAGGCGTTCCTGCTCGGAGCGGGTACGGAATGTCACGCCAACCAGCGTGAGGCGCTTGAGCCAGAGCAGGCTCAGGTCGATCTGGGCCGTGTTCGAACCCAAGCGGGCAATATTGACCAGCCGTCCCTTGACCGCGAGGCTCTTCATGTTGTCTTCGAAGACCGGGCCGCCCACGGTGTCGATTATGAGATCCACCCCGCGATTGTCGGTGGCCGCCATGACGGCGTCGACCTGGGATTCGCTCGATGAATTGATGCCCACATCGACACCGAACTGGCTCAGGCGATCGAGCTTGGCGGCCGACCGCGATGTGGCGATCACCGGCTTGGCGCCCATCAGCGAAGCGATCTGGATCGCGGCCATGGCCACGCCGCCGGACGCGCCATTGATCAGTACTGCCTGGCCGGCGCGCAACTGGCCATTGGTCACCACGGCGTCGTGGGCCGTGATGAAGACATTGGGGAACGCCGCGGCATCGATCCAGGAAAGACCATCGGGCACGGCCATCAGCGCCAGTGGATCGGCAATCACATACTCGGCCTGGCACGCACGGCCGTGGCCCATGACCCGATCCCCCTCGCGCCACCCGTGCACGCCTTCGCCGACCGCTTCCACCTCGCCCGCAAACTCGACGCCCGCGGTGATCGTGTTGCCCGTGCGCAATTCGCGGGCCTGGTTGATTTCGCCCCGGTTCAGACCGGCGGCACGCACCCTGACCAGAACCTGGCCGGCGCCAGCAACCGGAGCCGGGATGTCCTGTATTTCCACTTTGCCGCCCGTAGGGCTCGGTATGACTCGTACTGCTTTCACTGCGGTCTCCTTTTCATATGGTGCTGCAGTAGATTGATCACTCGCTGGCGCGGGCCTTCGCGCGGATCAGCGCCAGCAATTCAAGGGCGCGCTCGGCGGCGCGCTCGCCGCCCGCCAGGTTGCCGCGGACAAAGGGCGGCCGGATATCCTCGATTTCGGCCAGCATCTGCATCAACTCGCCGTCCGCGATGCTGAGCCGTCGGAACTCGTTGATGGTCAGCAGGTAAGTGTGAAAGACGTCGCTATCCGGCTGGTTCGCACGCAGGCGATGCAGCGCGGCGTTCAACCAGTGCGTGCCCGCCAGCATGGCGGCCTCGATCTTGATCTCGTAGTCGGCTGGGCCGCACTTCTGCAGCGAGCGCTCGATCCGGCGCGCGATGGCGATGTGGGCTTCAACGTGCATCTTTTTCTCCTTGCATCCGGCAGGCCAGCAGCCGCAGGCAACGGGCAAGGGCTGCATCGCATTCCCCGGCAATGGCCGCCGTGGGCGCCACCCCCTCGCGCAGGCAGGGATCCCGATGGCGTTCGACGATCTCCATCTCATGCATCATCGCCGCCACATCCTCCGGGACCGGTGCATCGATCTTCGGCCTGCCCACGTGCAGCACATCGCCGAGCGRGCCGAATGCCGCACGCAGCGAGCCGTCCGGCTGTGGCACCAGGTAGGCGCCTGGCTGCGTCGGGAACACGTCGTCGTCCAGCGTGACGGCGRCATGATGGAGTGCTGCATTGACGGCGTGCGTGCCAGCCGTCATCCCGGTCCAGAACCACAGCTCGAAGTCCTGTAGGGGATCGAGGCGTTCGCGCAATGCTTCGAGTTTCGCAATCTTCTCCATGTGGGAAGCCACCTTCATGCCTTGTCTCCTGAATTGGCGGGCACTGCTGTGCCGCCCTTGTTGTGAAGATAGGCACAGCGCGCCTTGCTGTCAAGAACTTCTATATAGGACTTTGACTTTTGGACTAGTGGATTCCCCCAGTAAGCCTTGACATGCTGGCTTTCCGTTAACTACAGTACATCAAACACCTATATAGGAATCCAGAAAATGCCACGTGCCATCGTACTCAACCAGGCGGACAACGTCGCCACGCTGCTCGATGCCGGCCGTGCCGGCGAGCCCTGCACCTTGCAAGGAGAGGTATCGGGCCAGATGACCCTGCTCCAGGATGTGCCGTTCGGCCATAAGGTCTGTATCGCGGATACCCCGCAGAGCGCCAATGTCCTGAAGTACGGCCAGGTCATCGGGCGGGCCAGCCGGAACCTGAAGGCTGGTGAACACATGCACGTGCACAACATCGAGTCGACCCGCGCCCGCGGCGATCTGGAAAAGAGGTAAGAAAATGGCAATGACATTCCTTGGCTACCGCCGCGAGAACGACGCAGTTGGCGTACGCAACTGGGTAGCGGTGATTTCCGTGATGGACAACTGCAACCCGGTCACGCGCACCATCGCGCAAACCGTCAGCGGCTGCATTCCCGTCACCACCTTGTTCGTGCGTGGGCAGTTCGGCGCGGACCTGGATTTCGCTTATGAGTCGCTGGCAGGACTGGGACGCAATCCCAATGTCGCCGCAGTCCTGCTGGTGGGACTTGAAGATTCGTCGACGGAGGAGGTGGCGCGCCGTATCCGGACTACGGGGAAACCCGTGGAAACGGTGCATCTGCAACCGAATGGCACGATCGACTGCATTGCCGCCGGCACCCGCAAGGCCTTGAAGCTCTCGCTTGCGGCCTCGCGTGCCAGGCGCGAACCCTGCCCGGTTTCGGCCCTGGTACTGGGCGTCGAGTGCGGCGGTTCGGATACCACCTCCGGCCTGAGCTGCAATCCGACGATCGGCCGTCTGGCCGACCGTGTGATCGAAGCAGGCGGCACCATCATTATTTCCGAGACGTCCGAGTTCATCGGCGCGGAGCACCTCTTCGCGGAACGCGCCGTCGACGATTCGGTGAGGGATGCCTTCGTCAAGGCGGTCCGCGGCATGGAGAACCTCGCGATCGAGCGCGGCGTCGACATGCGCGAATCCCAGCCCTCGCCCGACAACAAGCGCGGCGGGCTGACCACGGTTGAGGAGAAGGCGCTGGGCGCGATGGCCAAGGCCGGGTCGAGCCCACTGGTCGGCGTGCTGCGCTACGGCGAGGCCCCGGTAAAAAAAGGCCTGCATTTCATGGACGCTCCGGCGGCGGCAGTGGAAAATCTCAGTGCACTTGCCGCCGGYGGTTGCCAGCTCACCTTCTTTGGTACGGGGGTCGGCAATCCGATCGGCAGCATGGTCGCGCCGACGGTCAAGGTTTGCGGCAACGTCAATACGCTGGAAACCATGGCCGATAACATTGATTTCGACGCAAGCGGGATCCTCGAGAAGGGACAGAAGATCTCGGATGTGGGCGATCGGCTGTATGCCTACGCCATGGATGTGGCGTCCGGCACCCGTCTCAGCAGCGAGATACTCGACATCAGGGAAACCGCAATCAGTCGATTTGCACTTAGCCTCTGAGTCAACATGACAAAGCTGATCAGCGTCTCCGACGCCATTATCCGTTCCATTGAATCCGGCGCGCTGCGCGAGGGCGACAGGTTGCCTTCCGAGGGCGAGCTTGCCACGGCGCACGGCGTCAGCGTGGGCACCATCCAGAAGGCGCTGGCGCGCCTTTCGAACTCCGGACTGATCACCCGCGAGCAGGGCCGCGGCACCTTCGTCTCGGGCGCCAGGGTCGCGCCTGCCGATGTGCGCTACCTGCGCTTTCGCGATGCCGAGGGAAACGAGCTGCCTTCCTACGTCCATGCGCGCTCGGTCAAGCGGCTCAAGCGCAAAGGGCCGTGGTCGGAGTTTCTCGATGGCGAAGCCTTCGTTCGCATTGAACGCATCATCAATGTGGGCGGGCGCTTCGACCTGTACAGCGAGTTCTGGCTGCGCGAGGAGGAATTCGCGCAACTGGGCGGCGTTGAACGCGACGAACTCGAAAAGAATCTGCGGGAACTGCTCGGGCAGCGCCTGGCGCTACCGACGCTGCGCGTGGACCAGTGGGTGCGATTCGACGAAATCCCGTCGGTAGCGGCCCGCGAGCTTGGCCTCGAAGCCGGGCAGCCGGGCTTCGTCATGGAACTGCGTGGCTATACGCTGCGTGACCRCCCCCTGTATTACCAGACGGTCTATGCCGGCCCGTTTTCAGAGCGCCTCATGGTGGTGCGGGAGAAGGCCTCATGAGCACGCATTGGAACGTTCAGGCGCTGGAGCAATGGACGACCCGGGTATTCGAAGGCTGCGGCGTGCCGCCGGAGCAAGCGGCCGAAGCCGCCGCGATCCTGGTACGCAGCGAGTTGCGGGGCTACAAGACGCACGGCATGACCCGCCTGGCGTCTTATGTGGAGCGGCTGCGGGCGAACGAGTTCAATCCCGGGCCGGTGATGGCATACCGATCCTTCCCCGGCGGCATCGTGCTGCAGGCCGATGGCGCCATGGGGCAGATCGCCGGTCCTTATGCGGTGCGCCTGGGACTGGAAGCCCTGGAGACCAGCGCTTCCGTACTGATCGTGCTGCAATCGTGCGGCCATCTGGGGGCGCTCGGCATCCACGCCCTGCTGGCGGCGGAGGCCGGAGCCTTCTCCATGATCGGGCAACGCACGCCGCCGGCGCTCGCGATGGAGGGATTCCCGCGCGCGGCGATCGGGCACAACCCGATTGCGTTCGGTTGCCCGCTGCCGGGGCAAGCGCCGATCGTATTCGATGTGGCGTGCAGCGTGGCCGCGCGCGGCCATATCCTGCTCGCGGCGCGTGAGGGAAAGCCGATCCCGGAAGGGTGGGCGCTGGATGCGGACGGCCGGCCCACCACCGATGCAAAGCGCGCGCTGGGCGGGTCACTGCTGCCCATGGGCGGGCACAAGGGCATCGGCATTGCCATGATGGTGGAGTGCCTCGCCGGTGCCCTGGCGGCCACCGCGGCGCCTCACGCACCGGCGCCGGGCAATAGTCCGCATGGCCGTGCCGCCGCCATGCAGGACGGATTCCTGTGGATGGTAAAGCCGGAATCCTTCGCCGGGCAGGCGCCCTTTGGCGACTATATGAAGCAGTGGACCGACACCTACCTTTGCGCGGGCGGCGACGACGCGCGGCTGCCTGGCAATCGTGGCGATGCCCTGGAGCGCGAGGCACGCGAGCATGGTATTGCGCTGCCCGCCGCGATCGCGCAGGAGTTAGGCGCGCTTGGCGAACGGCTCGGCGTGCGGTTTCCGACATCAGCATCAGCATAAGCACAGAAGCGCCAGACTTACCGGGTCCTTGCGAGCCCGGCGGGCGCTGGCCGCCCTCCCCACAACATAATTGGCGAGTACCAGTCCTATGAATGCTCCTCTCTCAGACGCCTCACGCAAGGCCATGGAAATCGTCACGCTCGACGACAAGTACGCACTGGACACGGGGCGCGCTTTCATGAGCGGCGTCCAGGCACTGGTGCGCCTGCCGCTGCTGCAGCGCAAGCGCGATACCCTGGCCGGCCACAATACCGCCGCATTCATTTCCGGCTACCGGGGCTCTCCGCTTGGCGGATATGACCAGGCGTTGTGGCAGGCCAAGAAGCACCTCGCGGACAATCATGTCGTCTTCAAGCCCGGCGTCAACGAGGAACTCGGCGTAACCGCGGTGTGGGGCTCGCAGCAACTCGAGTTCGATGCCGAGAGCAAGAAGTACGACGGCGTCTTTGGCATCTGGTACGGCAAGGGCCCGGGGGTGGACCGCAGCGGCGACGCGCTCAAGCACGCCAATCTGGCGGGCACGGCGCCGCTGGGTGGTGTGATCGCACTGGCCGGGGACGACCATGTGTCCAAGAGCAGCACGCTCGCGCACCAGAGCGACCATACGTTCATCGCTTGCGGGCTGCCGGTGTTCTTTCCCGCCAGCGTGCAGGACATTCTGGACCTGGGCGTGCATGCCTTCGCCATGAGCCGCTTCAGTGGCTTGTGGGCCGGCATGAAGACCGTGCAGGAGGTGGTGGAGGCGGGCGCATCGGTGGTGACCGATGCCGACCGGGTGCGCATCCTGCTGCCCGAGGACTTTGCCAGGCCGGAGGGCGGCTTGCATATCCGCTGGCCCGACGATCCGCTGGCGGCGGAAGCGCGGATGATGGAGATCAAGTGGCCGGCGGCGCTTGCCTATATCCGCGCCAACCGGCTTAACCGCAATGTGATTGAAGGGCCGAACGACCGTCTCGGCATCATTGCCAGCGGCAAGGCCTACAGCGATACCCGGCAGGCGCTGGCCGACCTTGGCCTGGACGATGCCTTGTGCCGCGCCATCGGCGTGCGGCTCCATAAGGTGGGCGTGGTGTGGCCGCTCGAGCCGGCGGGCGTGCGCGAGTTCGCGCACGGCCTGCGCGAAATCCTCGTGGTCGAGGAGAAGCGCCCGATCATCGAGCAGCAGTTGAAGGATGAGCTGTACCACTATCGCGCCGACGCGCGGCCTGCCGTGATCGGCAAGTACGAACCGGCCGACGGTGAAGGCGCCGGCGGTGAATGGAGTCACCGCAAGCCGGCGGAAAACTGGCTGCTGCGCGCCAAGGCCGACCTGACCCCCGCGCTGATCGCCAAGGCCATCGCGGGCCGGTTGAAGAAGCTGGGCGTGCCCCCGGATATCGCCGCGCGGATGGACGTGCGCCTGGCGCAAATCGAGGCCAAGGATCGCCAGTTCCCCCAGGGCGACAGCCGCGGCACCGACCGTCTCCCGTGGTTCTGCCCCGGTTGCCCGCATAACACCAGCACGCGCGTGCCGGAAGGATCGATCGCCATGGCCGGGATCGGATGCCACGGCATGGTGGTCTGGATGGACCGTTCGACCACGTCGTGGACGCAGATGGGCGGCGAGGGCGTGCCCTGGATGGGGCAGGCGCCGTTCAGCAAGCGCGCGCACATGTTCGCCAATCTTGGCGACGGCACGTACAACCACTCCGGATCGCTGGCGGTGCGGCAATCGATCAATGCCGGCGTCAATATCACCTACAAGATCCTCTACAACAGCGCCGTTGCCATGACGGGCGGGCAACCGGTCGACGGGCAACTGGACGTGCCGGGCATGACGCGCGAACTGGCGTCGGAGGGAGCGAAGCGCATTGTCGTGGTGACCGACGAGCCGCAGAAATATGCCGTCGTCAAGGACCTGGCGCCGGGCGTCACCATACGCCACCGCGATGAGCTCGATGCCGTGCAGCGCGAGTTGCGGGTGGTCGAGGGTGCCACCGTGATCATCTACGACCAGGCGTGCGCCACCAAGAAGCGGCGGGAACGCAAGCGCGGCACGATGGTCGATCCGGACAAGCGGGTCATCATCAATGAGCTGGTTTGCGAAGGCTGCGGGGATTGTTCGGTCGAGAGCAACTGCGTAGCGGTACAGCCGCTCGAAACCGAGTTCGGCCGCAAGCGGGAGATCAACCAGAACACCTGCAACAAGGACTTTTCCTGCGTCAAGGGTTTCTGCCCGAGTTTCGTCACGGTGGAGGGCGGCAAGCTCAAGAAGCCGGAAGCGGCGCGCAAGGCGAAGCTCTCCGATATGCCGGTACTGCCCGAGCCGAAGCTGCCGGATGCCGCCAAGGCCCAGCGCATCGTGGTGGCGGGCGTCGGCGGGACGGGGATCGTCACCATCGGCCAGGTACTCGGCATGGCGGCCCACCTGGAAGGCAAGAGCGTGATCACGCAGGATGCCACCGGCATGGCGCAGATGGGTGGCGCGACCTGGAGCCACATCCAGATTGCCGACGGGCCCGACGCCCTGCACGCAACGCGCGTCGATGTCGCCATGGCTGACCTGGTGATCGCCTCCGATACGGTGGTCGGCGCCAGCAAGGCAACGCTGGCGACCCTGTCGCAGGGCCGCACCTTTGTCGTGCTCAACAGCCACGTGACGCCGACTTCGGCCTTTGTCCGCGATCCGGACTGGCAGTCTCACAGCGACCAGGCCATTGCGGCGATCGCGCAAGGCGTCGAGGCAGGCCATTTCGGCATCTTCGATGCCGAGCAAGTGGCGACGCAATTGCTCGGCCAGTCGATCTACTCCAACCTGATGCTGCTCGGCTACGCCTGGCAGAAGGGCAGGGTGCCGCTGTCGCGTGAAGCGCTGATGCGCGCGATCGAACTCAACGCCGTGCAGGTCGACAACAACAAGGCGGCCTTTGAGTGGGGCCGGCACTGCGCGCACGATCTGGCCAAGGTGCCGGTGCGATCCGCCGATGCCCAGGTGGTTCAGTTCGTCAGGAAGCCATCGCTCGGCGATTTCATCGACAAGCGCGCCGAGTTCCTCGTCAGCTACCAGAACCGCGCCTATGCCGCGCAGTATGAAGATTTTGTCGCCAGGGTGCAGGCGGTGGAGTCGCGCCTCGGCAGCAGCAAGGTCACCGAAGCGGTCGCACGCTACCTGTTCAAGCTGATGGCCTACAAGGATGAGTACGAGGTGGCGCGGCTGCATACCGACCCGGCCTTCATCGGGAAGGTTGCCGCGATGTTCGAAGGCGACTTCAAGCTGGTCCACCATCTCGCACCGCCGATGATGGCCAGGAAGAACGAGAAGGGCGAACTCGTCAAGCGGCCATTTGGTTCGTGGATGCGCACTGCG
The DNA here is from genome assembly GCF_056397325.1 of Cupriavidus sp. 05N39. Taxonomy (NCBI): domain Bacteria; kingdom Pseudomonadati; phylum Pseudomonadota; class Betaproteobacteria; order Burkholderiales; family Burkholderiaceae; genus Cupriavidus; species Cupriavidus sp. 05N39. The sequence continues at coordinate 5,274 of NZ_JBFTNE010000007.1, read as the reverse complement.
TTCCGCGTGATGGCCCAGATGAAAGGCCTGCGGGGTACCCCGTTCGACGCCTTCGGCTACACCGGGGAACGCAAGGTGGAGCGAGCACTGATTGGCGAGTACCGCAAGAGCATCGAAGCGCTTCTGCCGACGCTGTCGCAACAGAATCTCGATCTGGCACTGGAAATCGCACGCCTTCCGGAAGACATCCGCGGCTATGGCCATGTCAAGGCACGCAATCTCGTGGCTGTGCGGGCCAGATGGGAGCGCCTGATGGCGCAGTGGCATGACGCGCAGGGCGCCCCGAGCGAAGCCGGGCCGAAGCGCAAGGCCAATGCCTGAGCTAAAGGCAGCGTGCCCATAGGCAGATTTGTGTGTAGAGCATCATCAAAACACTATAAAGACTGGAGACCGTGATGAACTTCGTACTGCGCCGTGCAGGCCTGCTTCTGTCCGCCATAGCACTGGCTGCTACCGTCCCCGGCGCGTGGGCGCAGGGTGGGTACCCAAACAAGCCGATTCGCATCATCGTACCGTGGCCCGCTGGCGGCGGCGTCGACTCCGTCACCCGTACGGTTGCGGAAAAGCTCTCCATCAGCCTTGGCCAGCAGGTCCTGGTGGACAACCGGCCCGGCGCCACCGGCAATATCGGCGCGGGCATGGGCGCAAAGGCGGCGCCGGATGGCTATACGCTGCTGGTGGCAAGCGCGCCGATGACGATCAACCCGAGCCTCTACAGCAACCTGCCCTTCGACACGAGCAAGGATTTTGCACCGCTCAGCCTGCTGGCCAGTTCACCCTATGTGCTGGTGGTGAATCCGGCGGTGGCGAAATCGGTGACGGAACTGGTGGCCCGCGCCAGGTCGGAGCCGGGGCGGATGAGCTATGCATCGCCAGGGCCGGGGACGCAACAGCACCTGATCGGAGAGTCATTCAAGGAAGCCGCCCACATCAACGTCATCCACGCCCCTTACAAGGGGGGGCCGCAGGCGCTGACCRACATGGTAGGCGGCCATATCCAGATGATGTTTCACGGCCTTCCCGCGGTGTTGCCGTTCATGAAATCCGGCCAGCTCAGAGCCATCGCGGTCGCCAGCAAGCAGCGCCTGGCCTTGCTGCCGGATGTGCCGACCATGGCGGAAGCGGGGTTTCCCGGTATCGAGGCGAGCGAATGGTATGGCCTGGTGGCGCCTGCCGGGACGCCGAAGGAGATCGTGGTTCGTCTCAGCACGGAGATCGGGAAAGCCCTGAACATGCCAAGTGTCCGCGATCAGTTGATCGGCAGAGGCTATGAACCGGCCAGCAACACCCCCGAGCAGTTCAGCACGTTTATCGCTGCCGAGCAGAAGAAGTGGGCCATCGTGGTCAAGCAATCCGGGGTGCGCCTGGATTAGCGGATACCTGTGCGGAAGCGCAGAGCCATTGCCTTCGGGGTTGCTACCTCATGGAAACAACATACAGGGAATCCATATGAGATTCGTACGGCGTCTCGCGCAGCGCGCTCTGTGCGTCATCACGCTTGCGGCAAGCCTGTCCCCGGCCTGGGCGCAGGACGGCTTTCCCAGCCGTCCGATCCGGATGATCGTACCCTGGCCGGCCGGAGGCAGTGTCGATGTCGCCACGCGGATTGTTGCGGAGAAACTGACACTCAGCCTCGGGCAGCAGGTCATAGTCGACAACCGGCCCGGGGCAGGCGGGAATATTGGCGCGGCGGCCGGCGCCAAGGCCGCGCCCGATGGCTATACGCTGCTGGTGGCGACCACCCCGATGCTCATCAACCAGAGCCTCTATGGCGGCCTGCCTTTTGACACGGTCAAGAGCTTCGCGCCGGTGAGCTTGCTGGTCACGCTGAACTATGTGCTGGTGGTGAACCCGGCCGTGGCCAGCTCGGTCAAGGAGCTGGTCGTGCAAGCCAAGGCCCGCCCGGGGCAGATCAGCTACGCGTCGTCCGGGCCCGGAACCCAGCTGCACCTGCTCGGCGAAGCATTCAGGCAGCAGGCTGGCATCGATATCGTGCACGTGCCTTACAAGGGTGCGCCGCCGGCGCTGACGGACATGATCGGCGGCCATATCCAGATGATGTTCCCTGGCCTCCCGGTGGTCCAGCCACTGCTCAAGTCCGGGCAACTCAAGGCACTCGCGGTGGTCGGCAAACGGCGTCTGGCGCTGCTGCCGGACGTGCCGACCATGGCGGAAGCGGGATTCCCGGGCGTCGATTCAACCGAATGGTATGGCGTGGTCGCGCCAGCCGGGACACCGAAGAACATCGTGGCGCGGCTCAATGGCGAGATTGTGAAAGCCCTGAATATGCCGGATGTGCATGCGCGCCTCGCCAACAAGGGTTTTGAACCCGCCGGCGGCACGGCCGAGCAGTTCTCCGCGCTGATCGGGGCGGAGCAGGTGAGTTGGGCAAGCCTGGTCAGGCAACTGAATCTTCGACTCTGAGATTGCCATCCGCTCAGCAACGACTACCGACGGCGAGCCATGTACTCGCTGATCCACCGCCGCAAGGCAGGAGACACCAATGCCCTCTGATCCAACCGCGATGGGAGCCACATCCCGATGCGCCACGCCTAACGCGACGGCACCCAAGCCGCTATCCAAGGTTTCGGCCGTTTCGGCCATTACCATTGGCGGCGCCCTGGAATTGTATGACTCGGGTGTCTACAACTTCTTCGCCCTGCTGATCGTTCCCCTGTATTTTCCCGTCGGCAATCCGCTCGGCCAGCTGCTGCTGTCCTTCGGCACGTTCGGGGCCGGTTACCTGATGCGGCCACTGGGCGGACTGGTGATCGGTGCGTATGCCGACCGCGTCGGCCGCAAGCCGGCAGTGGTGCTCTCGATGTGGCTGATGGCCTTCAGCGCGCTGATTCTGGTGCTGACGCCGCCCTATGCCCAACTCGGCGTCCTTGCCCCCGTGCTGATGATCCTCGCCCGCCTGATCCAGGGCTTCGCCATTGGCGGCGAGATGGGCTCCGCCAGCGCGATGCTGCTCGAGTATGCGGATGAGCGCTCGCGCGGCTTCTACACTAGCTGGCAGGCATCCAGCCAGGGCGTTGCCGCTGTGTTCGCTGCCTTGGTCGCACTGGTGCTGAGTAATGCGCTGCCGCCTTCCGCGCTTGAGTCGTGGGGGTGGCGCGTCGCCTTCCTGATTGGCATTCTGGTGATTCCGATCGGTCAGGTCATCCGGCGCCGCCTGGAGGAGACGCTGGTGCCGGAGCCGAAGAAGGCGTCGAAGAAGGGCGCCGGCCGCCAGCTGATGAGGGCGCATTGGCGCGAATTGGTGGCGAGCGTCCTGCTGATGATCGGCCTCGCGGCCTCGATCCACGTCATCGCCTTCTACCTGGCCAACTACGCGACCTTCCAGCTGCACATCTCGCGCGGCGATGCCATCTGGGCAGGCTTCGTCGCCTCCCTGGTGCTGGCGGTGTTCGCACCGCTGTCCGGCTGGCTCTGCGATCGCGTCGGGCGCCGGAAAGTCGTGTGGTGGTCCCGGGTGGCGCTGCTCGTCATGATCTATCCGGCCTTCTCGCTCCTTAACCGCATTCCATCCCTGACCTGCCTGCTGATCGTGGTAGGGCTGCTGGCCGTACCGATGGCGATGACGTCTCCTGCCACGATGGTGCTGGTCAGCGAGGTGCTGCCGCAGCGGCTGCGCGCAACCGGCATGTCGGTGACCTATTACGTGGCGATCGCGCTGTTCGGCGGCTTCGCGCAGTTGTTCTCGACCATGCTGATGCAGGTCACGGGCAACCCCAACGCGCCGGCTCTCTATGTCATTGGCTGCGGGGTTGTCTCGCTGATCGGACTCGCGATGGTGCCCGAAACGCTGGGGCGGCGTTTGTCATGAAGACGCCAGATTGAGTCGATGGCGCGCGCCGGGACCGTGATCGCCACGAACATTTCATCGATATCGAGGGGGCGAATGAAGGTCCTGTCGTCTCGTGCCAGGCATCGAAAATGGAAACGAATGGGAATGCCGGTTCCACTTGCCGGGGATGCCGACGGGAAAGCCGCGGAACCGTATCGAAACCTGATGGCATTCGCAGCCAGGCATGAGGTGGCATATGGATGACCCTGCCCTTGTTCCGGATCTCATATACACTCCAGAGCGGCAATCTAGTGATGATCGCAGGGAGAGAGGGGCCTATATGCAGAATGCACTGGAGTTGTACGGGGCCCAAACCGGGAATTGCATCCGTGCCGCCATCGCGCTGGAAGAGGCTGGTATTGCCTATTCCGCAAGACCCGTCAACTTGGCAACTGGAGAGCACCAGGGGCAGGAGCTACGGTCGTTGAACCCCTTCGGCAAGGTTCCGGTTCTTGTCCAACGTGCCTCTGGCGCCGGGTTTGTCCTCGCGCAGTCCAACGCCATCATCTTGTTCGCGGCAGAGTCCTCTCCGACCACTCTGCTGCCGGCCGATCCAGTCGCGCGGGCCAAGGTGTACGAGCGGTTCTTCTATTTTTTGACCGACGTCATTGCGGTGAGCCATGGGGCATTCAAGCTCCAACAGATCGGAGCGTCCGACCAGGCGAAATCCATCAACGAACTCGCCGTATCCGCACTACTTGACGGCGGCCGGTTCCTGGCATTTTCCGCTTTTATGGCAGGCGAGTCGTTTTCGGTTGCCGACATCGCGGCATTCACCATTGCACGCGCATTTCACGACGCCATCGAATGGAGCGAGCATCCAGAACTTGCTCGCTGGTATCGGGAGGTTGCGCGTAGGCCTGCCGTGCTGAGGGGCCTGAAAGTGTTCGCGTAACGCGACATCCGTCTTTGATCGGAGCGCATCCCTTGCGCTGCCTAACCGTCCTCTCGATGATCCTGGTGTGGCTCCCGTTGGTATCGCGATATGCGTGCCTTTGGCGTCTGATTTGATCTGAGCTGTCACTGGCTATCGCTATTCGCCCGGTTCTTCCCTGGTCCCCATCGCGCACTTCGAGGAACCTCCGAACCCAAAAAAAATGCCGCCGAAGCGGCACAAAGAGCATGGGTGGGGCTGGATGCACGCGAGCTTCCCTGCGGGACTGCCCGCGCCACTGCGCAAATATGGCCTTGTCACATACCGTTGAACTATCGTCAGAACTTGTGGCGAATACCTACGGCGACACCGAGCATGTTGCTTTGGCCGCTGGCAAGCGCGTAGCTATTGCCAAGGGAAAGGCTGTTAGCAAAGCCAATCATCGGGGAATCCAGTCCCAGACCCGCATTCTTTGAATATGCCGTGGTCAGGTAGACATCAGTCCGCTTGGAAAGCGTGTAGTCCGCGATAAAGGCAACTTGCCATGGGT
>NZ_JBFTNE010000006.1:0-128039 GCF_056397325.1 Cupriavidus sp. 05N39 | reverse complement strand
CCCCAGAACAGCGCGGGGTTGCTGGTCATGACCTGCGGGCCCGGCTGGATGTTGTGGATGGTCATCGCACCCACCATCAGCGCCATCACCGCGTTGGGCGGAATGCCCAGCGTCAGCAGCGGGATGAAGGAGGTCTGGGCCGCGGCGTTATTGGCCGATTCCGGACCTGCCACGCCCTCGATGGCGCCCTTGCCGAACTCATGCGAGTACTTCGAGGTTTTCTTTTCCAGCGAGTAGGCCGCGAACGAAGCCAGCGCAGCACCACCGCCCGGCAGGATGCCCAGCGCGGAGCCAAGGAACGTGCCGCGCAACACGGCAGGCGCCATGCGCCTGAAGTCGGCCTTGGTCGGCCACAGGTTGGTGACGTGATCGGTGAAGGTCTCGCGGTGCTCCTTCTGTTCCAGGTTGGCGATGATCTCCGCGAAGCCAAACATGCCCATGGCCAGCGCGACGAAGTCGACGCCATCGGTCAGTTCCGGAATGTCGAAGGAGAAGCGCGCCGCGCCCGAATTCACGTCGGTTCCGACCAGGCCCATCAGCAGCCCCAGCACGATCATGGCTACCGCCTTGGGCAGCGAGCCCGAGGCCAGCACCACGGCACCGATCAGGCCCAGCACCATCAGCGAGAAGTACTCCGCGGGCCCGAACTTGAACGCCAGTTCCGACAGCGGCGTAGCAAATGCGGCAAGGATCAGGGTAGCCACGCAGCCGGCAAAGAACGAGCCCAGGCCGGCGGTGGCCAGCGCCACGCCCGCTCGCCCTCGCCGTGCCATCTGGTAGCCGTCGATGGTGGTCACCACGGACGACGATTCGCCCGGCAGGTTGACCAGGATGGCGGTGGTGGAGCCGCCGTACTGCGCGCCGTAATAAATACCGGCCAGCATGATGAGCGCGGCCACCGGCGGTAGTGTGTAGGTCACCGGCAGCAGCATGGCGATGGTGGCCAGCGGCCCGATGCCGGGCAGCACGCCGATCAGCGTTCCCAGCAGGCAGCCGAGGAAGCAGTAGCCAAGATTTTGCAGTGTCAGCGCCGTGGAGAACCCAAGGGCCAGGTGTTCGAATAGTTCCATGAGGCTGTCTCCCTCGCCTGCAGTGAAACCCGGGCGGAGCATCCGCCGTAAGGCGGAGTCCGCATGCCAGGCCGCGCGCTGTGTTTTGAATTGGCGCGCGAATCGGAGGACGCCGGCGCAGCGGGTCGCTGTGCAGGTTTCCCCCGCAGATCGTCATCGACAGCAGGTGCGCGCACGTCGGGCGCGCCTCAATGGCTTACCAAGCACGGTAGGCTTGCGTGCTTTCATCCGGCTTTCAGCGGACGCCGCTGCGGGTATGTCCCGATGCATTCCGATGCGCCGCGAGTGGCGCTTGCGGTTCCCGCATGACCGAAACACCGACGCCCCGCGCAAAAGACGGGGCGTCGTCACATTGCCGGCCGCCAGCCAGCCAGCCAGCCAGCCAGCCAGCCCGGCAGGCTGCCCTTCCGCTTACTGCTTCATTGCATCCTTGCCCATGGCATCCTTGCTCATGCTGTCCTTACTCATGCTGTCCTTGCCCGCCTTGTCCTTGCTCATCTTGTCGCTGCTCTTCTTCGTCTTGTCCTTGCTCATCGCGTCCTTGTTCATGGTGTCCTTTGCCATGCTGCTGTCGTTGGCCATGGGAGCGGCATCCTTCTTCATGGCGTCCTGGGCGAAGGCGTGGCCCGCAAACAGCATGGTGGTTGAGAGCAGGGCGGTTGCGAACAGTTTGTTCATGGTGTTCTCCTTGGGCTGATAGCCGGTGTGCAAGCCGGCACCATGCCGGCCAATTTCAAGCGGATCAGGATCCGCCGAACCAGTTGTATCCCTGGTCTTCCCAGTAACCGCCGGGATACGTGTTGGTGACGTACAGCGCCATGATGTGCTTGGGGTTCTTGTAGCCAAGCTTGGTCGGCATGCGCAGCTTCATCGGAAAGCCGTACTTGGGCGGCAGTGTCTGCCCGTCGTAGGTAAAGGTCAGCAGCGTCTGCGGGTGCAGCGCGGTGGGCATGTCGATGCTGGTGAAGTAATCGTCGGCGCAGCGAAAGCCCACATACTTCGCGCTGGTGTCGGCGCCCACGCGATGCAGGAACTCGGAGAAGGGCGTGCCGCCCCACTTGCCGATGGCGCTCCAGCCTTCCACGCAGATATGCCGGGTGACCTGCGAGGTTTGCGGCAGCGCGTAGAGCTGCTCGAGCGTCCAGGACGCCTTGCGTGCCACCAGGCCACCCACTTCCAGGCGGAAGTCGCCGGCGTCGACCTCGGGCACTTCGTCTTCGCCGTAGAAAGCATTGAACGGGAAGGGCCGCGTGATGCGGGATTCGTCGTAGGTAGGCGCGAGCCGGCCGGGATCGAACAGCCAGCCTTGCACGCGATCGTTGAAGCGCGATACCGCGTTAAGGAAGCGTTCCACCGAGGCATCGTCGGTCAGGCTGCAGCCGGTCAGCATCGACAGGCCGCCCAGCGTGACGGCGCGCTTGGCGAACAGGCGGCGCGAGGGCATATCGAGTTCGCGCACGGCATCGTGCAGGATCAGGTTCCGGTCGAGCGTGACGATGGGTTTGGGTTTGTTCATGGTGATTCTCCGCGAGGCGGCTCTCTGGATTCGGCGGGATGGCGTTCAGTGGCCGCGCAGCATGATCAGCAAGGTCCGCGGCACCAGCGCAACCATGGCCACATGCACGGCGGTGAACAGCACAATGGCGCTCATGCACACGAAATGGACCCAGCGCGCGGCGTCGTAGCCGCCCATCAGCTCGCGCAGCAGCGGGAATTGCACCGATTTCCAGATCGCCAGGCCGGACAGCACCGTCAGCACGATGACCAGCACCACGCCGAGATACATGGCCTTCTGGGCCGCGTTGTATTGGGCCAGGTCCGGGTGCGCCAGCCTGCCACGCAGCGCCGCGGCCACATCGCGCAATGCCTCGCGCACCGACAGCGGCAGGAAGCGGCGGCGGAATCGTCCGGTAATGACGTTCATCAGCAGGTAGAACAACCCGTTGGCGACCAGCAGCCACATGGCCGCGAAGTGCCATTGCAGCGCGCCGCCCAGCCATCCGCCGAGCGTGATGCCCTTGGGGAAGTGCAGGCCGAACAGCGGCGATGCGTTATAGATGCGCCAGCCGCTCATCACCATGATGATGATGGCGATGGCGTTGAGCCAGTGGGTCAGGCGTACCCATGCCGGCTGGATGGGGGCGGACGCATGTCCGTGGCGGCCGGGCGCGGGCCGCGATAGCTGGGAGGCAGTATCCACCGTCGTTCTCCAATGTTCCCGTGGCGGCAGCGCGTGCTGATGCAAACGGTTTGTGTGCCTTTGTCGACGGTGGCGGCACGAACTTACACGCGAAACGGGAAATTTTTCTGGCACGCGGGCGCGTCGGCAATGGGTATCCCAAAAGTCACTCGGCTGGCTCGGCAGAAGGAAGAACGGACTGTCGGGCGACGCATGGGCGGCTACCCACGCTTCACAGTAGCACCGTGCCGGCGGGACACCAAAGGTAATCCCTGCCTGGCCGCTCCGGCCTGGGAAGTCCGGCCGCGGGTGCCGCTACAATGCTGGCGGGCAGCGCGCCCAACGCAACGCTGCGCGTGCTGGCTTCGGCCGCGCCGCGCCATCCGTCTCCCAGCCACCATCCACGGACCCAGGATCTCCGCATGCCTCTGACCGCCGAGCAGCTTATCGAATACATGGACTTCGCCACTGGCCTTGCGCAGGCGGCGGGAAACGCCAGCCTGCCGTACTTCCGTAGCGCGCCTGCGGTGGAGGACAAGGGCGGCCGCCGCTTCGATCCGGTCACCGAGGCCGACAAGGCGGCCGAGCGCGCCATGCGCGACCTGATCCGGGCACGGTATCCGGAGCACGGCATCCTGGGCGAGGAAGAAGACCGCGTGGCCGGCAGCTCGCCACTGACCTGGGTGCTCGACCCCATTGACGGCACCCGTGCCTTTATCACCGGGCTGCCGCTGTGGGGCACGCTGATCGCGCTCAACGATGGCCAGCGTCCGGTGCTCGGCATCATGGACCAGCCGTTCACGCGCGAGCGCTTCAGCGGCGACGGCCGGCAGGCCTGGCTTAACGGCGAGCTTCTGCGTACGCGGCCTTGCGCCGACCTGTCGCAGGCCAAGGTGATGTGCACCACGCCGGAAATGTTCGACGATGCGGCGCAGTTCGCCGCGTTCCGCCGCGTGGCCGATGCCGCCAGGATGCAGCGCTATGGCGGTGATTGCTACGCCTATTGCATGGTCGCCGCGGGCCATGTGGATGCGGTGGTGGAAGCCGGCCTGAAGGCCTACGATGTGCAGGCGCTGATTCCCATCGTGGAAGGCGCCGGGGGCGTCGTGACGAGCTGGACCGGCGGCGACGCACAGCAGGGCGGCACCGTGGTGGCCTGCGGCGACCGGCAATTGCACCAGCAGATACTGGCGCTGCTGAATGCGCCTGTCTGATCACGTCGAAGGCCGCGTGTGAGGATGCAGGGCTTGCTATCATGCTGGCCGCGACATCCGGCGCGGGAAAAGCCATCCCGACCCGGACTTAACTATGCAGTAGGGAAGAAACCAGAAACATGATGTCAAACGCTTGCGGCCTCGATTTCGGCACGTCCAATTCCACGGTGGGCTGGTGCCGGCCGGGACAACCCACGCTGTTGCCGCTGGAAGATGGCAGGTTCACGCTGCCTTCGGTGATCTTTTTTCATTCGGAGGATCCGCTGGTCAGCTACGGCCGGGCCGCGCTCGGCGACTACCTGGCAGGCTATGAAGGCCGGCTGATGCGCTCGCTGAAGAGCCTGCTGGGCACTTCGATGATGGAAGACAGCACCGAAGTCATGGGCCAGGCCATGCCTTTCCGCAAACTGCTGTCGCATTTCATCGGCGAACTCAAGCAGCGCGCGGAGACCTCGGCCGGCGCGGGTTTCGACAAGGTCGTGCTGGGGCGCCCCGTGTTCTTCATCGACGAAGACCCGAAGGCCGACCAGCTTGCCGAGCAGACGCTGCGCGAGATTGCCGCGGACGCCGGCTTCAAGGACATCGAGTTCCAGTACGAGCCGATTGCCGCGGCCTTCGACTACGAAGCCACGATCTCCCGCGAGGAACTGGTGCTGGTGGCCGACATCGGTGGCGGCACCTCGGACTTCTCGCTGGTCCGCCTGTCGCCAGAGCGCGCCGGCAAGACCGACCGCCGTGGCGATATCCTGGCCAATGGCGGCGTGCACATCGGCGGCACGGATTTCGACAAGAGCCTCAGCCTGGCGAGCGTGATGCCGTTCCTGGGGCTGGGCAGCGAACTGCGCAACGGCAAGGCGATGCCTTCGGGGCAGTATTTCGACCTGGCCAGCTGGCACACCATCAACCTGGTGTACACGCGCAAGGCGTGGTCGCACGTGATGGACAACTATCGCGATGCGGCCGACAAGGTAAAGCTCGACCGCCTGATCAGCCTGATCAAGCAGCGCGCCGGCCACTGGCTGGCGATCCAGGTGGAAGCGGCCAAGATTGCCTTGTCGGGCGAAGCACAGACGCAACTCGACCTGGGACGTATCGCGCCGGGAGAAACCATGGCGATCACCCGGGTGGACTTTGACCAGTCCATCGGCAAGCTGGTCGGCAAGACCGAGGTAACGGTGCAAGCGATGCTGCGCGATGCGGGCGTGCAGGCTGACGCGATCGACACGGTGTTGTTTACCGGCGGCTCGAGCAGCGTGCCCCTGCTGCGCGAGCGGCTGTCCGAACTGATCCCGGGGGCGCAGCGGATCGAGGGCGATTTGTTCGGCGGCATTGGCTCCGGCCTCGCGCTGGATGCGCGCCGCAAGTTCGGCTAAGCGCTTCGCGTCCGGCAGTGACCCAATGAAGGCCGGCGCCGCGCGCCGGCCTTCATGCGTTCATCCCCTCATGCTAATGTCCCATCTTCGCGAATACGCGCTTTCGAAGAGGCACCACATGCATGCGGGTATCGTCGAAGCCAGCTACGGCTCCGATCCGGTCGGTCTGGTCAGCGGCTTCCGCTTCCTGCCCGGCGAGCCGGGCCAGCCCATGGATTCCGCCGCCGCGGCCATGTGGCTCAAGCAGCCCCCGCCGGGCGACGAGTTTCTCTGGCTGCACTTCAACCTGTCGCACAGCGCCTGCGAGCGCTGGCTGAAGAACCAGCTCGACCTGCCAGAAGGTTTTTTCGAAGCACTGCGCGAAGGCTCGCGTTCCACCCGCATCGAGCGGCTCGACGTGGCGCTCCTTGCGGTGGTCAACGACGTGATCTACAACTTCGGCGTGAGTTCCACCGACATCTCCACGCTATGGGCCTGCGCCGACCGCCGCATCCTGGTGACGGCGCGCATGAAGCCCTTGCGCTCGGTCGACCAGTTGCGCGCCTCGGTGCGGCAGGGCGAGCTGTTCCACACGCCGCTGGCGCTGCTGGTGCATTTGCTGCGCGACCAGGCCGATGTGCTGGTGCGCATCGTGCGCGAAACCAGCGGCACCGTGGACCAGGTCGAGGATCGCCTGCTCTCGCAGCGCCTGCATGGCAACCGCGCCGAACTCGGCTCCATGCGGCGCGGACTGGTGCGCCTGCAGCGGCTGCTCGCGCCCGAGCCCGGCGCGCTGTTCCGCCTGCTCAACCGACCGCCGGCGTGGCTGCAGGAGCAGGATATCCAGGACCTGCGCGACTCGACGGAAGAGTTCTCGCTGGTGCTCAACGACCTGGCGGCGCTGGTCGAGCGCATCAAGCTGTTGCAGGAAGAAATCGCGGCCAAGCTCAACGAGCAGACGAACCGCACGCTGTTCACGCTGACGCTGGTCACCGTGCTGGCGTTGCCGATCAATATCGTGGCGGGTTTCTTCGGCATGAATGTGGGCGGCATTCCGCTGGCCGATCATCCGCACGGCTTCTGGGTGCTGGTGGTGCTGGTGGCCAGTTTCACCGTGCTGGCCGGCCGCTGGGCTTTCCGCAAGCAGGGGGATTACTAGCGTCCCGGGGACGGATTTCATGCGGGCGTCATAACCTGCTGCTAGCCTGCCAGGCACCGCGTTGTTGCGAACAGGAGTGAGCGATGAGACCAGACGAGAACGAGCTGATTCGGCGCATCCACCGCGAGGTGGCCGATCACTATGATGAAGAACTCGAACTGGAGCTGGAAGACCACCATGTCGATACGCTGTTCGGCGAGGGCGGCGGCGGGCTGGACGATGAAGAGCGTGCCGCGCGCCGACAGTATTTCCGCGAACTGTTCCGCCTGCAGGGCGAACTAGTCAAGCTGCAGAGCTGGGTGGTGGAGACCGGCCACAAGGTCGTGATCCTGTTCGAGGGGCGCGACGCGGCGGGCAAGGGGGGCGTGATCAAGCGCATCACCCAGCGGCTCAACCCGCGCGTGGCCCGTGTGGCCGCGCTGCCCGCGCCCAACGATCGCGAACGCACGCAATGGTATTTCCAGCGCTATGTCTCGCACTTGCCCGCGGCGGGGGAGATCGTGCTGTTCGACCGCAGCTGGTACAACCGCGCCGGCGTCGAGCGCGTGATGGGCTTCTGCACCGACGACCAGTACGAAGAGTTCTTCCGGTCGGTGCCGGAGTTCGAGCGCATGCTGGTGCGCTCGGGCATCCAGGTCATCAAGTACTGGTTCTCGATCTCGGACGAGGAGCAGCACCTGCGCTTCCTGAGCCGCATCCACGATCCGCTCAAGCAGTGGAAGCTCAGCCCGATGGATCTCGAATCCCGCCGGCGCTGGGAGGACTACACCCGTGCCAAGGAAATCATGCTGGAGCGCACGCATATCGACGAGGCACCGTGGTGGGTGGTGCAGGCGGTCGACAAGAAAAAGGCGCGCCTTAACTGCATCCATCACCTGCTGCGGCAGATGCCTTACGAGGAGCGCGCGCAGCCGCCCGTGGTGCTGCCGCAGCGCGAGCGGCACGAGGACTACATGCGCCAGCCGGTGCCGGACACCATGATCGTGCCGGAAGTCTATTGATCATCCGGGCAGGGCCGCGCCAGCATTGCCCTGCCCGATCTCCGGGCGAGGCGGAAGCCTGCGCTTCCGTCTCGCCTCAGTCCGTCTTCTTCGCTTGCCGCAACTCGGCCTCGCGCCGCGGCCTGGCTTCGATGATCTTCCGCCGGCGCTTCTTCTTGAGTGCCTTCCACGCCTTGCATTCCGGGCGCGTGCGCAGGCAGCCCCTGCAGTAGCCGGTCGCGTCGTCGAACTTGCAGATCTTGATGCAGGGCGATTTCACATTCATGTGGCGCTCCCGCAATCGGCGCGCCGGAGGATGAAGTCGGCGACATCGTCGCGCACCGGGGCCAGCCAGTGCAGCGGGTCGGAGAAGGCACCGATCAGTAAGGTGTGGGAGAGCCGCGCATAGCTGCGGTACTGCACAGGCACGCCGTTGCGCTCCAGGCGCTGGGCCATTTGCGCTGAGTTGCGCTGCGGGTTGACCAGGCGGTCGCCTTCGTCCACGCCGATAAAGGCGGCCGGCGAACGCGCGTCGGCATGGTCGATAGGCTGGGAGCCGGGCGGGTAGTCGGGGTGATGGAACACCGGTTTCGCCTGCGGGTTGACGATCGGCAGGAAATCGTAGGGCCCGGCCAGCCCGATCCAGCCGCGCAACTGGCCGGGGCTCAGGTCGACGCGGGCAAGCCAGCGCGCATCGAGCGCGAGCATGGCGGCGTTGTAGCCGCCCGCGCTGTGTCCCATCACGAACAGCCGTTGCGGATCGCCGCCGTATTTGGCGATCTCGCGCCGTGTCCAGGCGACGGCACGGGCGTTGTCCACCAGGAAATCCGGATAGCTGACCTCGGGGTAGAGTCGATAGTCCGGAATCACGGTCAGGATGCCGCGCGCGGCCAGGGCTGCCGCGACGAAGGCGTAGTCGGCCCGCTCGCCGCTGTTCCAGGTGCCGCCGTAGAAGAACACCACCACCGGCGCCTTGCCGGAGCAGGCCGGCTCGCGGGGCGCATAGATGTCGAGCTTGCCGCGCGCGCCGTCGGCATAGGGCACGCTGGCGGTGAGGGCATAGGCATTGCTTTGGGTCAGGCCATTCAGCACGTCCGACGTGGAGCACGCGCCCAGCCCCATCAGCGGCAGCACCGGCAGCAGTGAAAGAAAGCGCGGTCTGGGCATGGGCTAGGCTTCCTGGCAGGTGATTTTTTCAAGCGCCGCCGGTCATTCTTGCATATACCTTGCATAGACGTACGGTGTCCCCTTGTTGTAGCGCGCCGCGGGGCCTGGCGCCACGGGTTTGCCGTGCCAGCCTGCCCGCGCGGACCTGCGGCCGGCGTCCTTTCGTGAACGCGCTCGCCATGGGAGATATCGCTTGTTCGGCACCTGGGCATGGATCATCGGCGCGCTGCTTGTCGCCATCGGGCTGATCGGCTCGGTGGTGAAGCGCCTGCCCATTTCGTTCTCCGCGCTTTACCTGCTGTTCGGCATGTTGCTGGGCCCGTTCGGCTTCGGTCTGATCCATTTCGATATCACCCGTCGCGAGCATGTGGCGGTGCTGGAGATCGTTACGGAAATCGCCCTGCTGGTCTCGCTGTTCGCGGTGGGTTTGCGCTTGCGCGCGCATCCGCGCGATCGCATCTGGCGCCTTCCGCTGCGGCTGGCCACGCTGGGCATGTTGCTCACCATTGCCATGCTGGCTGTCATCGGGATCTGGGCAATGGGGCTGCCGCCCGGCGTGGCATTGCTGCTGGCGGCTATCCTGGCGCCCACCGATCCGGTGCTGGCTTCCGATGTGCAGGTCGACGACACGCAGGACCGTGACCGGACGCGGTTCAGCCTGAGCGGGGAGGGCGGGCTGAACGATGGCGCCGCCTTTCCCTTCGTCATGCTGGCGCTTAGCCTGCCGGGCGCTGCCTGGCTGCGCTGGCTATGGCTCGACCTGCTGTGGGCCACGCTGGCGGGGCTGGCGGTGGGCTGGGGGCTGGGCTGGCTGTGCAGCCGCGTGGTGCTGGCGCTGCGCAAGCGCCTGGGCGGCGCCCTGGGGATGGAGAGCTTCTTCACCATCGGCCTGATCGGGCTGGCTTACGGCACCGCGCTGGCGGTGCATGGCTATGGCTTCCTGGCGGTGTTCGCCGCCGGCATCGCCATGCGTCACGTCGAACACGAGGAGAACCAGGACGTCGCGCCCGACGAAGTGCTGGGCGCAATGACGCCTGCCGAACATGAGCGCGTGGCCGTGCACCAGGACAAGGCCGCCGCTTACCTGGCGCATACCGTCAGCGAGTTCTCGCTGGACCTGGAGCGGCTCGCCGAGCTTAGCGTGATGGTGGTGGTGGGCGCCTTGCTTTCCACGCGGCTGCTGCGCGGGGAATACCTGGCCCTGGGGCTCGCGCTGATCCTGGCCGTGCGTCCGCTTGCCGTCGCGATATCCACCATCGGGGTCGCGCTGCAGCCAGCGCAGCGGCGGCTCATTGCCTGGTTCGGCGTGCGCGGCATCGGCTCGGTCTATTACCTCGCCTTTGCCCTGGCGCACGGCGCCGATCCCCGCTACGTGGCCCTGCTGGCCGACGCCACGCTGTGCGTGGTGGTGCTGTCGGTGGCCCTGCATGGTTCATCGGCGACGCCGCTGATGGCCATGTACCGGCGCTGGCGCGGTGCCGCCAAGGCCTGAAGCCGCCGGCTTCGCGGCCACCTCCTGCACGATTGCGCGGTCCGCGCCGTGCCCATGCCAGGACGGTTTGCACGCTCTGCGATGACGCCGGTTCCTAAAGCTCTTGTCCCCGGATGCCGATATTTGTGCTGGCCCCGGCATCTTCCGCCGGTGCCGGCGCCCAAAGAACAAAAATCGGAGCTTTCAGTATGACGGGAACCACTTTCCGCCTCCGCGCAGGCTTGCTCGCAGCATGGCTTGCCGCCGCCTCGGTCGCCGCCTGCGGCGGCGGTGGCGATGCACCCGCTACCAGCCAGACGGCCGCGCCGGTCAGCAGCGTACCCGCTGCGCCCGTTGTGCCCTCTGTGCCCGCGGTGCCGGTCATGCCGGCCCTCGCTCCGGCCTGCAACGGCTGCAGCGCCGCGGACGGCAGCAATTACTCGGGCTCGGGTGTCGGCGTCTGGTCGGCCTCCAATACCACCGGCGCCGCAGCCGATCTGCCGATTTCCATCGGTGGCGTGAGCGGAAAATCGGTGACGCTGCTCTACACCAATGGCGCGGCCGAGCAAGCCATGCCGGCGCTGTCGCTGTCGGTCATCCAGTCCGAACTGGCCAATCTCTCGATCCAGTCGGCCGAGTCGTTGTCGTCCACGCAGGACGAGCGCACGCGGCGCGATATCGCCGAGTTCAATCGCGCCGGCTGGGCGGCACTGGCCGGCGGCAAGCGCGTTGCCAGCTTTTCCGAGATGGCGCCGCCGCCGCCGCACGCTTCCGCGCTCAATTCCACGAAGACCTGGTATCACACTGACGGCACGCGCCGCCTGGCTACGCTGACCCAGCAACTGCCTGCAAGCGATGGGACGGTCGTCAACATCTGGGTGGAAAACGCCGAAGCGTCCAACATCGGCAGCCCAATCGTCAACGATCTGCTCACCAGTTTCGTCGGCGCCGGCGGCATCTACGACATGCTGACCCAGGTCGGCGGCCCGCTGTGGGGCGCGCACAGCTACAACAACCTGATTGCCGCCAGCGGCCAGCCGATCGATATCGTCATCCTCAACTTCGACAAGAATGGAAAGGCGGGCGGTACCGTGGGTTATTTCTGGGGACTGCATAACCTGACGGCTGCCTCGGATGCGCGCAGCAACGAATCGCTGTCGCTCTATCTCGACTCCGAGACGCTCCAGCTGGCCGGCGCAGCAGGCATGAAGGCAATGAAGATGACCATGGCGCATGAGGGAATGCATATGCAGAACTTCTATCGCCGCGGCGTCAAGGCCGGTCAGAAGTATGCATTCGATACCTGGCTGGAAGAAATGTCCGCGATGATGATGGAGGACTTCGCCAGCTACAGCATCGATTCCAGCTATAACGCGATCCGTGACGTGCGCTTCCTCGACTACCTGTCGCAAGGCAATGGCAACTTCAACTGCAATCTGCTGCAGTTCACCGGTTTCGGCGCGACCTGCGAGAGCTATTCGGTGTCGGGCAGTTTTGGCGGCTTCCTCGACCGGCAGCTTGGCCTGGCCTTCTACAAGGATCTGCTGAACCGCACCAGCAGCATGGATTCGAAGACCGTGCTCGACCAGGCCATCAAGGCGGCGCGTCCGGACTCCGGCTTCGACCAGGAACTGTTGCGCTGGACCGTCACCAGCAACTCGCTGATGCCCGCGGCCTCGTCGCCGGCGCGATACGGCTACCCGGCCCGCGTCGACGGCGGCTTTACGCTGCCGCTGATCGATCCGGACCTGGCCAAGTACCGCTCGGTGCGCAAGCTGCCCAGCGCGGTTGCCGCCACGCTGCAGCCGTACGGCAGCTTCCCGGTAGTCCGCGGCAATGTGGGCACGACGTACAGCGAAACGGTGCGCGTGCCGGCTGGCACCACGCTGTCCGTAGTGGTGTACTGATACTGAGCGCGCAACGCGCGGACACGCCGGATCGCCTCCGGCGGCCCCCGGGCGGCGGCATCCGCCGCCCGGCCCGCCAACCCATCGAACCTCATGCACCGAATCCTGATCCTGATTGCCGCACTGTCCGTCGTGCTTGCCGCGTGTGTGCATGCGGTGCCCGCCGGCAGGTCCATTGCGTTGACGGGCACGGTCATGGTCAAGGGCAGCGCGCTGTTCCAGCAGCCTATGCTGGTTACCGCCGACGGCGAGGCATGGGTTCTCGAAAAATTCCCCGTGGAACAGGCCCAGGCCCTGGGCAGCCAGCGGGTGACAGTAACCGGCGTGGTGCTGCGCGCAAACCAGCCAGGCACCTGGGCGCCGGCCATTCGCGTCGAACATGTGGACGCCGCGCCGGGCGCACCTTGGCGGTAGGCGGACGCCGGCAGGCTGCAAGATCCTGATGGCGCACATGAAGTCTTTTGACTGACTCGCACAAAGCACGTCTCCCCCGTGCGGGCGCGGCAACGCTATCCTTGCCGCTGTCTTTCCGCGCCTCCCAGCCTTATGACCTTCGTCGTTACGGATGCCTGCATCCAGTGCCGCTACACCGACTGCGTCGATGTCTGCCCTATGTCGTGCTTGCACGAAGGGCCGAATTTCCTTGTGATCAACCCCGACGAATGCATCGATTGCTCGATGTGCGTGCCCGAGTGTCCCGTGGGCGCGATTTACTCGGACGAGGATCTGCCAGCCGGCCAGCAGCATTTCCTGGCCCTCAACGCTGAACTCTCGCGCCAGGCTGGCTGGAAGCCGCTGCTCAAGGCCAAGGGCCCGCTGCCCGGGCACGAACAATGGGCCGGGCGGGACAACAAGCTGCCCATGCTGCTCAAGGATGCCGCGCAGTCCTAGCCCTGGCCGCGTCCCCCGGCGTCCTCGGGAAAGGCTTCGTCCAGCGTCAGTATCGTGCCGGTCAGGCTGCCGTCGTAGCCGGGCAGGGCATCCACCACCTGCCGGAAGCTGCCGCTCCTGAGCGCCGCCACGGCGCCGGCAAGCGCCGGGCTCTGCAGGCGCTCCCGCTCGATCGCAAAGAAATACCGCTCCTTGAGCACTGGCACGAAATCCAGCCCGAAGCGCCGCGCCGCCGTTTCCACGCCGAACCCCGCATCGGCCATGCCACTGCCGATATAGGCAGCCACCGCCGCATGGGTGAACTCGCCATTGCTATAGCCCTCGATCCGGCTGCTGTCGATGCCGCGTGCTTCCAGGATCAGGTCCAGCAACAGCCGCGTGCCGGAACCGGTCTGCCGGTTGACGAAGCGCACATCGGCGCGGCACAGGTCCTGCAGCGTGTTGACCTCCAGCGGATTGCCGGGGCGCACGAAGATGCCTTGCGAGCGCACCGCCAGGTGGATCAGCAGATGCGTCTCCGGGCGGATCCACGTGGCGAAGCGATCCAGCGTCTTTTGCTCGAACTCGCCGATCGGGACATGAAAGCCTGCTATATCGCAAGCGCCCTGCGCAAGTGCCGCAACCGCCTCAAGGCTGCCGCAATACTTCAGGTCGTGGCGAACCTGGTGCGCATCCAGGAAATCGTGCAACGCGGCCACCGCGAAACCATGACTGGCGTGCAGCCGCAGCGTGGGGCCTGACTGGTCGACCAGCTTCTTCAGCTCTATCTCCAGTTCCGACGCCAGGCTTTCCAGCGTGGGGGACAGCCGCGCGGCAATGCGTTTGCTGGCCCACACCAGTTGCTGGGCCAGTGGCGAGAGCGCCGTGCCGCGACCCCGTGTCTTGGCAATCAGCGCGCCGCCGAACAGCGCCTCCGCATCGCGCAGGATGCCCCAGGCGTAACGGTAGGACAGCCCGGTTGCCTGCGCCGACTGGCTGATGCTGCCGGTGCTTTCAATCAGACCCAGCAACGCTCAAAGAGGCAGATAAACCGAAAAAGGCCAGCTAAAACAGCAAGGCGACATGGCTTATGCCCGTTCAGTGCCCCCAAGATATGAAAAAAATAGCATATATAGTGGCAGCCGGAAACCGGTTTGCCGCGCCCCGCAGCAGTTCCTGGCCAGACGCGCAAGCCAATGCGCCACACCGTCTGCCCCCGGCCCCGGACTTTGGGTCCATTTTTAGCGCCGGGCCGTGCTGCGTCACCAGGAGACCCGATGTCCTCACCAGCTGCTGAAGCCCGGCGCGACCGGATCGCGCACATCGTAGCCACGCGCCGCGACATGCCGGGCGCCTTGTTGCCGATCCTCCACGAGATCCAGGACGCGGTAGGCTACGTGCCCGCCGACGCCCTGCCCGAGATCGCCCGCGCGCTCAACCTGTCGCGCGCCGAGGTACACGGCGTGGTCACCTTCTACCATCACTTCCGCGACAGCAAGCCGGGCCGGCATGTGATCCAGGTCTGCCGTGCCGAAGCGTGCCAGTCGGTCGGCAGCGAGGCGCTTGCCGCCCACGCCGAGCGCGTGCTGGGCTGCGGGTTTCATGAAACCACCGCCGATGGCGAGTTCACGCTGGAGCCGGTCTATTGCCTGGGCCAGTGCGCCTGCGGCCCGGCCGTGATGGTCGGCGAGCAACTGGTAGGCCGCGTGACGCCGCAGCGTTTCGATGCTTTGGTCAAGGCTTGCGCGGATGCGTCGCAGGATCGGGCAGCGGAGGTGCAGGCATGAGCGTGACCGTCTTCGTTCCCCGCGATTCCAGCGCGCTCGCCATGGGCGCCGACGACGTGGCGCGCGCCATCGCGCGCGAAGCCGCGGCGCGCGGCGCCACCGTGGAGCTGGTGCGCAACGGCTCGCGCGGCATGTTCTGGCTGGAACCGCTGGTCGAGGTGCAGACCGCCGCCGGACGCGTGGCCTATGGTCCGGTCACGCCGGACGATGTCGCCGCCTTGTTCGACGCCGGCTTCCTGGCGGGCGGGGCGCACGCGCTGGCGCTCGGCCCCACCGGGGAGATCCCTTTCCTCAAGGGGCAGGAGCGCCTGACCTTCGCCCGCATGGGCATTACCGATCCGCTCTCGCTGGATGACTACATCGCGCATGAGGGCTACGCCGGCCTGACCCGCGCGCTGGCGCTGGACGGTGCGCAGATCGTGCGCGAAGTGACCGATTCCGGACTGCGCGGCCGCGGCGGCGCAGCCTTTCCCACCGGCATCAAGTGGCAGACCGTGCTGAACGCGCAGTCACCCACCAAATACGTGGTCTGCAACGCCGACGAGGGCGACTCGGGCACCTTCTCAGACCGCATGGTGATGGAAGGCGATCCTTTCATGCTGATCGAGGGCATGACCATCGCCGGCCTCGCGGTGGGTGCGCAGCACGGCTATATCTACGTGCGCTCGGAATATCCGCACGCCATTGCCATGCTGGAAGCGGCCATCGGCATCGCCCATGCCGCCGGGTGGCTGGGCGACGATATCCGCGGCAGCGGCCGGCGCTTCCACCTGGAGGTGCGCAAGGGCGCGGGCGCCTATGTGTGCGGCGAGGAAACGGCGCTGCTGGAGAGCATCGAAGGCAAGCGCGGCGTGGTGCGCGCCAAGCCGCCGCTGCCGGCGATCGAAGGCCTGTTCGGCAAGCCCACCATCATCAACAACGTGATCTCGCTGGCCACCGTGCCGCTGATCCTCGCGCGCGGCGCGCAGTTCTACCGCGATTACGGCATGGGCCGCTCGCGCGGCACGCTGCCGTTCCAGATCGCTGGCAATGTGCGGCAGGGCGGGCTGGTGGAGAAAGCCTTCGGCGTGACCCTGCGCGAGCTGCTGGAGGACTATGGCCAGGGCACGCGCAGCGGGCGGGCGATCCGCGCGGTGCAGGTGGGCGGTCCGCTGGGCGCCTACTTGCCGGTTTCGCGGCTGGATACGCCGATGGACTACGAAGCGTTCGCGGCCTTCGGCGCGGTGCTGGGTCACGGCGGCATCGTGGTGTTCGACGACACCGTCGACATGGCGAAGCAGGCGCGCTACGCGATGGAGTTCTGCGCCATCGAATCCTGCGGCAAGTGCACGCCGTGCCGGATCGGCTCGACGCGCGGCGTCGAAGTGATCGACAAGATCATCGCGGGCGACCAGCCGGTCAGGCACGTGAAGCTGGTGCGCGACCTGTGCGACACCATGCTGGGCGGATCGCTGTGCGCCATGGGCGGCATGACGCCGTACCCGGTGCTGTCGGCGCTCGACGGATTCCCGGAAGACTTTGGCGTGGCCGTGCCAGCCAAGGCTGCGTGAACGCAGCGCTACGGCATACCGAACCGGCGCTGCCTCTGCGCCCTCTGAATCACCAGTACGCGGCCCGCGGCCGCAGCGGGAGTCCGCCTTGAATACACGAAACGAAATCGATTTCGGCACGCCGGCCAGCGATTCGCAACAGCAGGTCACCCTTGAGATCGACGGCGTCGACGTCACCGTGCCCGCCGGCACCTCGCTGATGCGGGCCGCCGTGCAGGCGGGCGTGAACGTGCCCAAGCTGTGCGCCACCGACAGCCTCAAGTCCTTCGGCTCGTGCCGCCTGTGCCTGCTCGAAATCGAAGGCCGTCGCGGATTCCCGGCCTCGTGCACGACCCCGGCCGAAGCCGGAATGAAAGTGAAGACGCAGACCGACAAGCTGGCCGACCTGCGCCGTGGCGTGATGGAGCTGTATATCTCCGATCACCCGCTCGACTGCCTGACCTGCCCCACCAACGGCAACTGCGAACTGCAGGACATGGCCGGCGTGGTGGGCCTGCGGGAAGTGCGCTACGGCTACGACGGCGCCAACCACCGTGCCGAGGCCAAGGACGAATCCAACCCGTACTTCACCTACGATCCCTCCAAGTGCATCGTGTGCAACCGCTGTGTGCGCGCCTGCGAGGAAACCCAGGGCACCTTCGCGCTCACCATCAGCGGCCGCGGCTTCGACTCGCGCGTGACGGCGGGGCAGGGCGACAGCTTCATGGATTCCGACTGCGTGTCGTGCGGTGCCTGCGTGCAGGCCTGCCCCACCGCCACGCTGGCCGAAACCTCCATCATCCGCATGGGGCAGCCCGAGCACAGCAAGGTCACCACCTGCGCCTACTGCGGCGTGGGCTGTGCCTTCAAGGCGGWGATGAAGGGCAATGAAGTGGTGCGCATGGTGCCGTACAAGAACGGCCAGGCCAACGAGGGCCACTCGTGCGTGAAGGGCCGTTTCGCCTTTGGCTACGCGACCCACAAGGACCGCATCCTGAACCCGATGATCCGWGCCAGGATCACCGACCCGTGGCGCGAAGTGTCGTGGGAAGAGGCGATCAGCCACGCGGCCTCCGAGTTCAAGCGCATCCAGGCCAGGCATGGCCGCGACTCCATCGGCGGCATCGTGTCCTCGCGCTGTACCAACGAGGAAGGCTACCTGGTGCAAAAGCTGGTGCGCGCCGCCTTCGGCAACAACAACGTCGATACCTGCGCGCGGGTTTGCCACTCGCCCACCGGCTACGGCCTCAAGCAGACGCTGGGCGAATCTGCCGGCACGCAGACCTTCCGCTCGGTGGAGAAGGCCGACGTCATCATGGTGATGGGCGCCAACCCCACCGATGGCCATCCGGTGTTTGCCTCGCGCATGAAAAAGCGCCTGCGCGCCGGCGCCAGGCTGATCGTGATCGATCCGCGCCGCATCGACCTGGTCGACTCGCCCCACGTGCGCGCCGACTTCCACCTGCAACTGCGCCCCGGCACCAATGTCGCCGTCGTGACCTCGATGGCGCACGTGATCGTGAGCGAAGGCCTGATGGCCGAATCGTTCATCGCCGAGCGCTGCGAGGACCGTGCGTTCCAGCAATGGCGCGATTTCGTCATGCTGCCGGAGAACTCGCCGGAAGCGATGGCCGAGATTACCGGCATCCCCGCCGAACAACTGCGCGGCGCGGCGCGCTTGTATGCCACCGGCGGCAACGCCGCGATCTATTACGGCCTGGGCGTGACCGAACACGCGCAGGGCTCCACCACCGTGATGGGCATCGCCAACCTGGCCATGTGCACCGGCAATATCGGCCGCGAAGGCGTGGGCGTGAATCCGCTGCGCGGCCAGAACAACGTGCAGGGCTCCTGCGATATCGGCTCCTTCCCGCACGAGCTGCCGGGCTATCGCCATGTATCGGACTCCACCACGCGCGGCCTGTTCGAGTCCGCCTGGAACGTGGAGATCAGCCCGGAGCCGGGCCTGCGCATTCCCAACATGTTCGAGGCCGCGCTGTCGGGCAGCTTCATGGGCCTGTACTGCCAGGGCGAGGACATCGTGCAGTCCGACCCGAATACGCAGCACGTGGCAGCCGCGCTGTCGTCGATGGAATGCATCGTGGTGCAGGACATCTTCCTCAACGAGACCGCCAAGTACGCGCACGTGTTCCTGCCGGGCTCGTCCTTCCTGGAAAAGGACGGCACCTTCACCAACGCCGAACGCCGCATCTCGCGCGTGCGCAAAGTGATGCCGCCCAAGGCGCGCTATGCCGACTGGGAAGCCACCGTGCTGCTGTCCATCGCGCTGGGCTATCCGATGGACTACAAGCATCCGTCCGAGATCATGGACGAGATCGCGCGGCTGACCCCCACCTTCAGTGGCGTCAGCTACCAGCGCCTGGAGGAACTCGGCAGCATCCAGTGGCCGTGCAACGACGCTGCGCCCGAGGGCACGCCCACCATGCATATCGACGCATTCGTGCGCGGCAAGGGCAAGTTCATCATCACGCGCTACGTGCCCACCGCCGAGCGGGTGAATCGCAAGTTCCCGCTGATCCTCACCACGGGCCGCATTCTGTCGCAGTACAACGTGGGCGCGCAGACGCGGCGCACCGACAACGTGAAGTGGCACGACGAAGACCGGCTGGAGATCCATCCGCACGACGCCGAGGAACGCGGCATCAAGGACGGGGACTGGGTTGGCGTGCAAAGCCGCGCGGGCGAAACGGTGCTGCGCGCCATCGTCAGCGAGCGCATGCAGCCGGGCGTGGTCTATACCACCTTCCACTTCCCCGAGTCCGGCGCCAACGTGATCACCACCGACAACTCGGACTGGGCCACAAACTGCCCCGAGTACAAGGTCACCGCGGTGCAGGTGATGCCGGTGGCGCAGCCGTCCGAATGGCAGCGGCAGTACCGCGACTTCCACGAGCAGCAGATGCAGTTGCTGCAGGCGGCCAGCGCCGAGGCGGGTTCGGCATGACGCTCTGCGAACTCGCCATGGCCAGGCCCGATGCGGTGGCGTCTTTCAGCGATGCCGAGCCGCCTACGCACAGCACCTTCGCCGTCAATCGCTGCCGCCTGGGCGAGCTGGCGCTGGAGGACGACGAGATCGCCGAGGAGGTGCCGGTCGCGCTCGAGTACAACGGCATCTCGCATGCGGTCATGCTGGCCTCGCCGGCCGATCTCGAAGACTTCGCGTTGGGCTTCAGCCTGAGCGAAGGGCTGGTGGCCAGCCCGCGCGACGTTTATGAGATTGAGACCGAGGTCCGTCCCGAGGGTATCGCGGTGCAGTTGCGCATTGCGGCGGAAGCCTTCGCCGCGCTCAAGGATCGGCGCCGCGCCATGGCGGGCCGCACCGGCTGCGGGCTGTGCGGCACGGAATCGCTGCAGGAAGTCATGCGCGCGCCGGCGCCGGTCAGCAGCAAGGCGAGCTTCAGCGATGCGGTGCTGTACGCCGCGTTCGGGCAGTTGCAGACGCGCCAGGAACTGCTGCGCCATACCGGCTCCACGCACGCCGCCGCCTGGCTGCGCGCTGACGGCCAGGTAGCATTGGTCCGCGAAGACGTGGGCCGCCACAACGCGCTTGATAAACTGATCGGCGCGCTGGCACGCACTGGCGAGGACCGCTCGCGCGGCGCCGTGCTGGTCACCAGCCGCGCCAGCTACGAAATGGTGCTGAAGACCGCCAGTGCCGGCGTTGGCGTGCTGGCCGCCGTCTCAGGCCCGACCGCGCTGGCGGTGCGTCTGGCGCTCGATGCCGGCGTTACGCTGGCCGGTTTTGTGCGCGCCGGGCGCCACGTGGTCTACTCTCATCCCCAACGTTTGCACAGCAGGACGGAACAGGCATGAACTCCGATAACCTTGTCAAGATGGCGAACCAGATTGGCACCTTCTTCGAGGCCATGCCGGACCGCGAGGAAGCGGTGGCGGATATCGCCAGCCATATCAAGCGTTTCTGGGAGCCGCGTATGCGGCGCGCGTTGCTGGCGCGGATGGACAGTGGTGAGGATGCCGGGCTGGACGAGATTGTCCTGTTGGCGGTGACTCGGCATCGGGGGGTGTTGGAGTGATGGGGGGAGGTTGTTGGGGGTGGTCGTTGTTTTTTTTGAGCGGTGGTGGTTATTGCACCCAACAGCCATACGACATTCGCCTGCTGGGGTGGTCGTTGTTTCTTTGAGCGGTGGTGGCATGTTGCACCCAAGAGCGTACGACATCCCCCTGCGGGGGACGCCGGTCACTTATATGAACGCGCCCCGGTTTGCTAGGTAAATGTCACGCGATGCTCGATCAGGGTTGGTTGCAGACTTATATCCGGCCTAGTGCAGGCCAAGCCTGCGGCCCCGATGGAATTCGCCAAGAGCGGCCCTTACCTCTTCAGCGTGCTCGAAGCACCAGTGACCGATCAGGGTCCAGCTCTTGCGGTCCAACCTGTCTTGCCATCTCGCTCATCTACCGTCGCAACCTTCTAGTCGAATTCAGTAACCTTGCTTGCAAGCCGCGGCTAGGCCAGCTCCGCCTACGGTCGTTGTAGGCGGAGCTGGCCTAGTGCGGAATTCGCCGTTTGCTTGGCCCTCTCGGCTTTCTTTAACTCATGGTTTCTTTCATACGGCTCATTGCCCATCAGCACGGCCCACGCAGTTCGCGCCGCCTTGTTGGCTAGCGCCACCACCGTCACGTTGGTGGGCCGTCGGCGTGCCAGTTGCTCGCACCACAAGCCTTTGTCCTTGGCTCGGAACAGGACTGCCCTGGCGCCATGGATCAGCAGCATGCGTAGATAGCGGTCACCGCGTTTGCTGATCGCGCCCAGGCGCACCTCGCCCCCAGTGCCGTGCTGACGCGGCACCAGCCCGAGTTAGGCCGACAGTTGCCGCCCCGATCGGAAGCCGCGCGCATCGCCGATAGTCGCGACCAGTGCTGTGGCCGTGAGCATGCCGATTCCCGGAATTGTCATCAGCCGTTGGCACTCTGGCTGCGTCTGGGATCAGGCCTTGATTTGTCCCTCCAGCCCCTCGATACCCTTGTCCAGGCGGCCGATCAAGTCGAACTGCTCGCGCAACGCTTCGAACATCCTCGCGGGCACGTCTTGCTCGACTTCGGCCAACCGCTCGCGCATTTCCGCCAAGCCCGCCTGACGCCCCTTTTTGAAGCTCAAGCCAAACTCATAGAGCGCCCCACGCAGGGCATTGATCATCATGGTCCGCATCTTGATGTGCTGCTCGCGCATCCGATGCAACACCAGCGTGGCCTGCTGCTCCACCGTCTTTGGCGTCACCGCAGGCATGTCCGGCTGTTGTGCCGCGGTCCAGATCGCTCGCGCGTCTGCGGCATCGGTCTTGTTGGTCTGCACGAATGGCCGAACGAATTTCGCGTGCAGCAGCTTCACCTCGTACCCGAGCGACATGAGCTTGCGGGCCCACCAGTGCCCGCTGCCGCATGCCTCCAACGCCACGCGTCCTWTGTGCTGAGCTAGAAACTCGATCAGCTTTTGACGCTGGAATCGCCGGTTGTGAATCTCGCCAGTCTCAGGGTCAACCCAGTACAGCTGGAACACATGCTTTGCAATATCCAGCCCAAATGTCATAGCATTCATTTCGGGTCCCTCCGTTCCTGTAGTGGTGGTGACATCTTCCACTCTGGCACATTGCGATGCCGTTCGGTCTGGAGGGACCCCCCTCTCATCAGACTCTTTTCTGCCCGACCCACACTACCGTCTCGCCACCTCGCGCTCCACTGCGGGGACGGGGCGCGTTCATACCATCTCTTCTTTGCTTCGGCAAAGAAGACTAACGAGAAGAAAGCCGACCCTGCCGGGGGCAGAGCAATCAGGCTCTCGGATATCGGTGGTTTCGTCGTGCGGCCCAGAGTGCCGGCGGGCTTCTGCCGGTACCGGCTTGACTGGCCACGATGCTGCCAGCTTCCGGGATTCGTGGTGGGGCCCCCGGTAGCAGACATCACAGACTTCGAGCCGTCTGTCGCTCGCGAAGTGGGCGGCCACGAAGTTGCAGGCGGTCCGGTTCCGTCGTGGGCGCGGTGGCACCGGGTGATATGCCCGAGGCCTTCACCACCGCGCCCGCCCCACCACGAAACCATGGGCATGTGATGTGTCGTGGTGGTCCGTGCCGGTAGCGGCAGATGTGGGAATGGTCACTGCGCACGAGGTCGGGGGCATCACCACGAAACCCATGGGTCGTGCCATTGCGATGCCCTGCAAGCTGGCAACGGCAGATGCCAGCAGAACTGTGGCCGTACGACGAAACCAGCGTCCCTCGCACTCGCGATTGCTCTGCTCCCGGCAGGGTCGGCTTTCTTCTCGTTAGTCTTCTTTGCCGAAGCAAAGAAGAGTGACCGGCGTCCCCCGCAGGGGGATGTCGTATTCCTTTGAGTGCAACATGCCACCACCGCTCAAAAAAACAGCGACCACCCCCAAGCGAGCAGAGAAATAGGCCTCCCGGAGACCGAGAGTTTCGTCGCACGCCCAGCGCGCAGGCGCGCTTCCGCCGGTACCGGTTCGACCAGCCACGAACCAACCCCAAACACCAATCCACCACCTACTTCAACCTCAACGGCTCCAACAACGCCGCATCATATTCCCCTCTCCCAATCCTCCCCAACTCCATCATCCGCAACAAGATATAAGCCTGCCGCTGCCGCGCCCGCCGGGGATTCACCACCGGATTATTCGCCGAAGGCGCCTTGGGCAACCCGGCCAGCATCGCACATTCGGCCAGCGTCAGCTCCGCCACCGGCTTGCCAAAGTAAGTCTCGGCCGCCTCGGCAAAACCATAAGCTCCCTGCCCAAGGTACACCTTGTTCATATAGACCTCGAGGATCTCGTCCTTGCTCAAGGCATGCCTCAAGGCATGCTCGTTGCGATACTCGTACAGCTTGCGCGTGTAGGTCTTCTCCCGCGAGAGAAAGAAATTGCGCGCCACCTGCATGGTGATTGTGGAAGCGCCCTGCGAAAGTTCATCCGACAAGTTGGCCACGCCGGCGCGTATCACGCCGACATAGTCGATGCCGTCATGCAGGTAGAAACGCTCGTCCTCGATGGCCACCACCGCCTGCGTGAGCTTGGGCGGTATCTCGCCGATGGGCACGTAGCCCGGCGACTGGCGGAAAGCGGTGAGCGCGTCCAGCGTGGGCAGCTGGCGCTGAGCGACGAGCACGGCGAGCGTGCCGAGCAGGGCTGTGCCCAGTGTCAGCAGCAGCACCAGCTTGAGAAAATTCGACCAGAGGCGTTCCATGGGCAGTATTGTGCCAGCACCGGCCCGGCACCAGCCCGGTGCCGGAATCAGCCCGCCGGCAGCGTCACGCCCAGTTCCTTCGCCAGCGTCTCCAGGTTGCGCCAGATCGCCGGGTTGACCTCCAGGTGCGTGGTGGTGAGCGCCCGGTTGGCGGCTTCGAACTCGCCGGGATATTGCACGCCGCCGAAGCCGGGAGCGGGCGGCGTGTCGTGCAGGTAATTGACGAACGCCTCCACCTCGGCGCTCTGCCAGCTCAGCCCCAGGTCCAGTTCCGGATTCATCAGCACCGCGAACATATTGTTGGTGGCCACGCCGCCGCGCGGGTTTTCCGGCTGGATGGTGCCGCCGCCGGAGAGTACGCCAGCGAGCAGCTCGGCCACCACGCCCAGCGCATAGCCCTTGTGTCCGCCGAAGGGCAGCAGCGCGCCCGGATGCTCGCCGAACATGGTGGAGGCATCGGTGGTGGGGTTGCCGTCGGCATCGATGATGCTGTTTTCCGGCGCGGGCTCGCCCTTCTCCGCCAGCACGCGCGCCTTGTTGATGGCGATCGCGCTGGTGGCGATATCTACCACCAGCGGCGGGCGGCCGTTGGGCATGGGCCCGGCGAAGCACAGCGGGTTGGTGGTCAGCCGCGCCGCGCGGCCGCCATAGGGCGCCACTGCCGGCGCGCGGTTGATCACGTTGGTGAAGCTCAGCAGCACGAAGCGTTCCTTCGCCACCATCTCGCCGAAGTGGCCCATGCGGCCGAGATGGTGCGAGCGGCGCAGCGTGACGATGCAGTGGCCGTGCTGGCGCACCCGTTCGATCGCGGTCTCGATGACGGTCTTGCCCACGTGCTGGCCGAAGCCGCCGTTGCCGTCGAACACCAGCAGGCTGCCACGGTCGAGCACGCATTCGGCGCGGCCGGCGGGGTTGACGTTGCCGCCTGCGAGCGAGCGCCGGTAGTTGGGCAGGATCGACAGGCCGTGGCTGGTATAGCCGCAGCGGTCGGCTTCGACCAGGTGTTCGGCCACGTCGTCGGCGATATCGGCCGGCACGCCCTGCGCTGCCAGCAGGTCGCGGGCGAGCTGGAGGGCGGATTGCAGTGTGATTTTCGTCATGCGTCCCGTCCCTTCAGATCCAGCCCAGCCAGCGCCAGTAGGTGGCGGCGAACAGCAGCATCATGGCGTAGCCGATCAGCGTGACGGGAATGCCGACCCTGGCGAACTGCTTGCCGTTGAAGGTGTCCGTGCCCAGGCACACCATGTTCTGCGGCGCGTTGATCGGGAGGATAAAGCCGAAGCTCACAGTGAAGCCGAGCAGCATTGTCAGCCCGATCTTGTTGATATCGCCTGGCAGCGTCTGCAGCACCGAGATCAGGATCGGCAGCAGCGCGGCGGTGAGCGCGGTGGCGCTGGCAAAGCCCAGGTGGATCAGGATCAGGAAGGCCGCAAGGATCGCGAACACCAGGATCGGCCCCTGCGTGGCGAGCCCGGAGTGCGTCACCACGAACTTGCCCAGCCATTGTCCGGCCTGCGTGGTGAGCAGCGCGGTGCCCAGGCTGATGCCCACGCCGAACACGATCAGCGTGCCCCACGGCGTGCGCTGCTGCATGGTCTTCCAGTCCATCACGCCGATGCGCGGCATCATCAGGATCACCAGGCCGACGAAGGTGACGGTGGCGGTGTCGAACTGATGCAGCTTGCCTTCCGTGGCCCAGAACAGGAGCAGCCCGATGGACACCGCGGCGAGCCGCTTCTGCGGGCCGGTCATCGGGCCCAGCCCGGCTAGTTCCTTTTGCACGGCTTCCTTGCCGCCGGGGATGGCTTCGGTCTCGGCAGGCAGCAGGAAGCGCACCAGGAAATACAGCACCACCGACATCGCGACGGCCCACGGCGCGCCGGCGATCAGCCATTGCAGCCAGGTGATGCGCTCGCCCAGCAGCTTGTCCATGAAGCCGACCGTCAGCAGGTTCTGCGCGGCGGCGGTCTGGATGCCGACGTTCCAGATGCTGGTGGCCATGGCCACCGTGATCATGATGCCGGCGGCGATGTTCGATTTCTTGTCGACCCCGAAGGCCGCGATGATGCCCATCATGATCGGCACCACGCAGGCGCTGCGCGCGGTGGCGCTCGGCACCACCAGCGACAGCAGGATGGTCACCGCGATGCTGCCGATCAGGATGCGCCGGGTGCTGGTGCCGATGGCCGACAGCGTCACCAGCGCGATGCGCCGGTCAAGCCCGGTCACGGTCATGGCCGCCGAGATGAACAGCGCGGCGGCAACCAGCGCCAGCGCGGTATTGGAGAAGCCGGCCAGCGCCATGCCGAGGGCGCGCGATGTGCCGTATTGCGTGGACGGGTCCGTCACCGTGGGCGCGAAGCCGATCAGCGCGGCCATCAGCGACGTGATCATGATGGCGCTGGCTTCGTAGGAGACCGCTTCGGTGATCCACACCACGATGGCGAAGGCGAGGATAGCCAGCATGCGATGGCCCGCCACCGGCAGGTCCGCGGGCAGCGGCAGGGCAAGGATGCCGATCAGCACCACGGCGGCGGCGTAGAGCCCCCATGGTGTCTGCTTCTTCGGCGTGGCTTGCGGCGTGGCGGGCACGCCGGGGGCGGAGGGGACGGTCTGGGTCGGAGTGCGAGAGTCTGTCATCGCTTTCCCTTGGGTTGTCTTGTTGATCGTTGGCTCAACACGGGATGGCGGACGTCACGCGCGGGCAAGAATGCTAGCCGGTGACTGGCTTGATGGCGGCGTCGTTCGTTCGGTCTTCCGTGAAGACTGGCGGATGCGCAGGCCGGCTTTTGGCCGGGTTGCAGCGTTCGACATGGGGAAATTATCGTGCCGGCCAACAGCGTATGTCGAGGCCGGATCACGGCTCGCATGATCAGGATCAAGGAGAGGGCTCGCGCCGGGAAATTACCGTGTGCGGTGGGGTCCTACTTTCAGATCGTTGCAGTACAAGGGCTGGCGGGCGGTGTCCCGCGGGCGTAACGCCCGCCTGCGCGGTGATCTGAAAAAAATGGAGCACATGATGAAGGTTTTGGTGAGAGGGCTACATGCCGGAGTCGACGCAGCCAGGCTGCGTGAAGCGCTGGCCGCTTACGTGAGCGTCAAGGACGTCGAGCTGATCTGTGAGGGCGATGGCTCACATCCCTGGGCCTGGGTCGACCTGGACCTGGACGATGTGGACCCGATGAGCGTGTGGAAACTGGTGGCAATGCTCGATCGCCGTTATATTGCTGGCTGCCATACGCGCTGGCATGTGCCGGCCTATCGCGCGCGATGAGACGCGCGCAACCCAACCACAGGGCAGGGAAACAATGCAGGGATTGTTCGCGTGGCGCCGCCACGCCATCATGGCGGACGCGCCATCACTAGGTACCGGCGTGCCCGGCACCGCACCGCTGGTGCTGGAAAACGTTGTCAATATCCGCGATCTCGGCGGCCTTCCCACGCGGGACGGCCACCGCGTGCGCGCCGGCAAGCTGTTTCGCAGCGGCAACCCGGGCCTGGCCAGCGCCGCCGACATGGAGCGGCTGCGCGCCTTGCAACTGGACGCGGTGATCGATTTCCGTTCGCCCGGAGAAAAGTCGGCGGCGGAGAGCCCCTTCGGCCAGGCCTTCCGCTGGGTAGCCACGCCGGTGCTGGAGGGCAGCATGTCGATGGCCGAACTGATGCCGCGCCTGCGCGAAGGCAGCGCGGCGCAGACGGAGGCCTTCATGCTGGAGGTCTACGGCGATTTTCCGCGCAAGTACCAGGCTGCCTTCGGCGGCTTCCTGAAGCTCGCGGAGCAGGGCGGCAACCTGCTGTACCACTGCACCGCGGGCAAGGACCGCACCGGCTTTGCCTCGCTGTTGTTGCTGGCGGGCCTGGGCGTGGAGCGCGATACCATCATGGCCAACTACCTGGAGTCGAATCACCGGAACCAGGGCTTCAACCAGAAGATGAGCGCCGGCGCGGCGCAGTTCGGCGTCGATCCCGCGGTGATGTGGCCGTTGCTGGAGGTGAAGGCGTCTTACCTGGAAGCTTCCATGCAGGCCATCGAGCAGGAATACGGCGGCATCGACGCGTACCTGGGCGAGGTGCTCAAAGTGGATGCGGAGCGGTTGCGCCGGGCGTACCTGGTGCGGGCGTAGCGCGTTCCCGGCGCGGAGGCGCTACGTCCCCACGCCTTGCTCCTTCATGATCCGCGCGGTATTCAGCGCGATCATGCCCTCCTCGTCGGTGGGCAGCACCAGCACCGGCACACGGCTGTTATCGCGGCTGATGCGTTGCCGGTTCTCGCCGTTCGCGCCGGCGTCCAGGCCGATGCCGAACAGGTCCGCCAGCCGCGCGCAGATCTTCTCGCGCACCGGCGGTGAGTTCGCGCCGATACCGGCGGTGAACACCAGCGCGTCGAGGCCGCCCAGCGTGGTGGCGAGCTTGCCGATCTCCTGCGCCGCACGGTACGCATAGAAATCGATGGCCAGGCGCGCGCGCGGCGTGTCGCTGTCCAGCAGTGCGCGCATATCGCTGCTGATGCCCGACAAGCCCTTGAGCCCCGATTCCTGGTACAGCATGGTCTCGATGTCCTTGGTGCTCATGCCTTGCTGCGACAGCCACAGGATGGCGCCGGCATCGATGGCGCCGCAGCGCGTGCCCATCGGCAGGCCGTCGAGCGCGGTCAGGCCCATGGTGGATTCCACGCTGCGCCCCTCGCGCATGGCGCACAGGCTGGCGCCGTTGCCCAGGTGCGCCACGATCACGCGGCCGGCGGCCAGGTCGGGCGCTACCTGCTGCAGGCGGCGCGCGATGTATTCGTAGGACAGGCCATGGAATCCGTAGCGGCGGATGCCGCGCTCGAAGTATTCGTAGGGCAGCGCCAGCAGTTGCGCCAGCGTATCGTGCCCGGCGTGGAAGGCGGTGTCGAAGCAGGCCACCTGCAGCAGCGACGGCGCGGCGGCGCGCACCGCGCGGATCGCCGTCAGGTTGTGCGGTTGATGCAGCGGCGCCAGCGGCACCAGCGCTTCGAGCTTGCCGATCACTTCGTCATCGATCTTCACCGCCGCGGAAAAATCCGCGCCGCCGTGGACCACGCGATGGCCGATCGCCACTGGCGGCGCGTCGCGCAGGCCGATGCTGAGCACCAGCCGGATCAGGCGGAAGGCCGCGTCGTGATCGGCGACCTGGTCCACCGGGAAGCGTTCGTCGGCTACCACGCGGCCGTCCGCCATCTTCGCGGTCAGGCGGGGCGAGACGCCGATGCCTTCGATCTGCCCGTGCGCGCTGAGCACCGGGTTGATGTCGGTGTTGGCGTGCGCGGCATCGGGCACCGCATAGACGGAGACCTTGACGCTCGACGAGCCGGCGTTGACGACCAGGATGGTGGGGTGGGTGACACTCACGCGGGCATCTCCTGTGCAAAGGAATGGTTGGACGCTCAGATCGCCGTGGGCGTCCCGACGGTGCGGCGCGCATGCGCCAGCAGCACGGCAATCGCGCAACTGGCGATGCGCGCGCGCACGGTGTCGGCGCGGCTGGTGAGGATGATCGGCACGCGCGCGCCCAGCACGATGCCGGCCGCCTCGGCGCCGGCCAGGAAGGTGAGCTGCTTGGCCAGCATATTGCCGGCTTCGAGATCGGGCACCAGCAGGATGTCGGGGTCGCCCGCCACCTCGGAGACGATGCCCTTGGTAACGGCGGCTTCGCGGCTGATGGCATTGTCGAAGGCCAGCGGGCCATCGAGGATGCCGCCTTCGATCTGGCCGCGCCGGCTCATCATGCACAGCGCGGCAGCGTCGATGGTGGAGGGGATCTTGTCGGTCACGGTTTCCACCGCCGACAGGATCGCCACCTTGGGCCGCTCGATGTCCAGCACGCGCAGCAGGTCGATCGCGTTGCGGCAGATATCGGCCTTGTCGTTGAGGTTGGGAAAGATATTGACCGCGGCGTCGGTGATGAACAGCGGCTTGTGATAGGTCGGCACGTCCATCGCAAAGACATGCGAGAGGCGGCGGCCGGTCCGCAGCCCCGTTGCCGCGGCGGTGACTTCCTGCAGCAGTTCGTCGGTGTGCAGGCTGCCCTTCATCAGCAGCTCCGCCTCGCCGGCGCGTATTGCCGCGACGGCGCGCGCGGCGGCGGCGTGGCTGTGTGGCGCGTCGATCAGCACGGCGTCGCCCAGGTCCAGCGCGTTGGCGTCAGCTACCTGGCGGATGCGGGCCTGGGGCCCGACCAGCAGCGGCACGATCAGGCCGAGGCGCGCGGCCTCCAGCGCGCCGCCGAGCGACGAGGCGTCGCAGGGATGCGCCACCGCGGTGGGAATGGCTGGCAGGTCTTGGCAGCGGGACAGCAGGACGGCGTACTTGTCGAGAGTCTGGGTCATCGGCTTTCCAGTGCGTCGGGTTGCGGTGCAGCGGCGCGGCGGACATGCTGCGTCGCGCAAAAACAAAGCCAAGTATAGGCCATGTTTCCGGCAGCACGGTGACAGCTGCGTCGCGGCTTGTGTTGGGTCATGGCACTACCGATCCGCCCATGCAGCGGGTTGTCAAGCTGGGTGAGGACTGGTAGATTGCGTCGTGCTGCATGGCAGCAATTCCATGCCGCCGCGCTGGAATTGCCTGCCTCCAACGCCACACCGAAGAGGGGAAGCCGAGTGAACGCACGTGTACCCGCCACCCAATCCGGCACCGCTGCCGCCGGCCAGTTGCCGTCCGCCAGCGACATGCCGCCGCTCTTGTCCGATGCGTTTTCCTACACGCTCGATGCCTGGCAGCGCGCCATCCTGTTGCTCGATATCCTGCGCGAGCGCGGCAACCAGACTTTCGAGCACGAACGCGAAGGCATGCCGCCGGTGCTGGTCTTCGAGCACGAGGTGGTGATCGACGGGCGCACGCTGGAGCAGCCCGCCAACTACGCCTTGCTGCGCATCCTGCCGCCGCCGGGCATGGCCACCGACGACACCAAGCGGCCCTTCGTGGTGATCGACCCGCGCGCCGGACATGGTCCCGGCATCGGTGGCTTCAAGATCGACAGCGAGATCGGCATCGCGCTGCGCAGCGGCCATCCCTGCTACTTTGTCACCTTTTTCCCCGTGCCATGCCCCGGCCAGACCATCGAATGCGTGGCGCGCGCGGAGGCCCTGTTCCTGCTCACCGTGGCCGAGCGCCACCCGCGGGCGCAGGGCAAGCCGTTCGTGATCGGCAACTGCCAGGGCGGCTGGGCACTGATGATGCTCGCGGCCGCCGCGCCSGAMCTGGTCGGCCCSATCCTGCTGGCGGGCTCGCCGCTGGCCTACTGGTCCGGCGTGCGCGGGCGCAACCCGATGCGCTATAGCGGTGGCCTGCTGGGCGGTTCGTGGCTGTCGTCCTTTACCGCCGATCTGGGCAACGGCCGTTTCGACGGGGCGTGGCTGGTACAGAATTTCGAGCAGCTCAATCCGTCCAACACCTACTGGAAAAAGCTCTACGACGTCTACGCGCGGGTCGATACCGAGCGCGAGCGCTTCCTGGAGTTCGAGCGCTGGTGGGGCGGCCACTTCCTGCTCAACCGCGCCGAGATCGACTGGATCGTGCAGAACCTGTTCGTCGGCAATCATCTCACCGCCGGCGAGGTGCGCAGCGCGGACGGCAGCGTCGCGGTGGACCTGCGCAATGTGCGCTCGCCCATCGTGGTCTTTGCCTCCTGGGGAGACAACATCACGCCGCCGCAGCAGGCGCTGAACTGGATTCCCGATCTCTACGCCAGCGTCGACGAGATCGTCGCCAACGACCAGGTCATCGTCTACTGCCTGCACGAGAAGGTCGGGCATCTCGGCATCTTCGTCTCGGCCGGCGTGGCCAACCGCGAGCACACGGAGCTGTTCTCCGCGCTCGACCTGATCGATGTGCTGCCGCCCGGCCTGTACGAAGCGCGCATCGAGGACATCGCGCCCGGCACCTCGCACCTGGATCTGATCGAAGGGCGCTACCTGATGCGCTTCGAGCGCCGTACCATCGACGATATCCTGGCGCTGGACGATGGGCGCGACGACGAGCGCCCCTTCGAGGTGGTGCGGCGCGTGGCCGAGATCAACCAGCGCCTCTACGACACGTTCGCCTCGCCGGCGATGCAGGCCATGTCCAACGAACTGGGCGCGTACACCATGCGGCAGATGCATCCGGCCCGTCTCGAGCGCTCGCTGGTGTCGGACGCGAATCCGTGGATGGCGTGGCTCGCCGCCTTCGCCCCGGCGGTGCGCGAGGCTCGGCAGCCGGTGGCGCCGGACAATCCCTTCGTCACGCTGGAGCGTGCGGTCTCCGACACCATCGTGCGCACGCTCGACGCCTGGCGCGACCAGCGCGATGCCCTTTACGAGCAGACCTTCGAAGCGCTCTACCAGTCGCCGTGGCTCTCCGCGCTGGTCGGCTTCTCGCCGGGCGCCGAAAAGCGCGGCCCGCCGCCGCTGAGCGCGGCGCTGCGACAGGAACTGGCCGCGCGGCGCATCCATGAGGCGGAAGCCGGGATTGCGCAGGGCACTGCGCTGGACGCCTTCATGCGCATCCTGGCCTATGTGGCGGACGAAAACGCCAGTATCGAGGAGCGTCCGTTCAACCTCATGCGGCAGATGGCGCGCGAGCACCTGCAGCAGCAACCGGACATTGCCACGGTCAAGGCCGCGGTCAGGCGGCAGAGCTTTATCGTCGGCCTCGATGCCGGGCGCGCGGTGGCCGCGTTGCCGCTCCTGGTGCCGGACAGCACGCAGCGCCATCGCATCATGATGGCGATCCACCGCATCCTTACCGTAGCCGGACCGCTCGATGGCGGCCGCCTGGCACGCTATCGCGAGGTGGCGAGCGTGATGGGCACCGACCATACGCTGCGGCAGGCGGCGGCGGAGGCCGCGCCCGCCGTGGCGCCCGTTGCTTCCCCGGTTTCTCCGGCTTTGCCGCTTGCGCCGGAGGATCCGGCAGCAGTCGCAGCCCCGCGCGCGGTGCGCAAGCCGGCATCGCCCGAGGCCGCGGCACGTGCGCGCAAGGCAAGCGCCGGCGCGGCCGGCGCCGCCAGGCCGGCAAGAACCGTCAAGGCCTTGCCGCGGCGCGGCGGCAAAAAGGGAAGTTAAGCCAGCGCCGGTGGCGCGCATTGACTGAGAGCGAGGGACATCATGGTGCAAGTACCCAATCCTCCATTGCTGGGCGCGCGCGTGCTGGTGGTCGGCGTGGCCAATGCCGAGTCCATCGCGTGGGGCTGCGCGCGGGCTTTTCGCGAACTGGGCGCCGAACTGGCGATCACCTATCTCAACGACAAGGCCTATCCGCATGTGGCGCCGCTTGCCGAAGCGGTGGGCGCGACGATCCTGATGCCGCTCGACGTGGAGGTCGCCGCGCAGGAGCAGGCACTGTTCGAGCGCATCGCGCAGCAATGGGGCCGGCTTGACGCGATGGTGCACTCGATCGCCTTCGCGCCCAAGGCCGACCTGCAGGGCGGATTGCTGAACTCGTCCGCAGACGGCTTCGCGCGCGCCATGGATGTGTCCTGCCATTCCTTCGTGCGCCTGGCCCGGCGCGCGGCGCCGCTGATGAGCGCGGGCGGCAGCCTGTTCGCGATGAGCTACGAGGGCGCCAACCGGGTGGTGCCCAACTACAACCTGATGGGGCCGGTCAAGGCCGCGCTAGAGGCTTCGTGCCGCTACCTGGCGCACGAACTGGGTCCGCGCGGCATTCGCGTGCACGCCATCTCGCCGGGACCGCTAAAGACCCGCGCTGCATCCGGTCTCAAGGATTTCGGGCAATTGCTGGCGGACGCCGCGGGCCGGGCCCCGGTGGGCGAGCTGGTCGACATCATGGATGTGGGCTTTGCCACCGCCTACCTCGCCACGCCCTACGCGCGGCGGATTTCCGGCAACACGGTCTACGTCGACGGCGGCGTGCACATCATGGGCTGAGGCGCCGGCCGGACCAATGCCCCGTGGGCTGGCCACGACCTGCCACGGGCCGCCTACAATGAGCTAAACAACGGAGGCCTGTGCCGCCCGCCACGTGCGCGCTGCCTCATATCTGGAGCCAGACATGAAGGTACTCATCCGGGGCCTCCACCGCGATGTGACCGAACAGATGCTGCGCGACAAGCTGGCGCCCTACGCGCCGGTCAAGTCCGTGGAGCTGGTGCGCGAGGGCGATCCGGATCATCCGTGGGCCTGGGTCAACCTGGATGTCGATCCCTTTACCGCGTGGCGCCTGCTGCGCCAGCTCGATCGCCAGTATTTCGCCGGCAGCATGATGCGCTGGTACATCCCCGCCCACCAGGGCTGACGCAGAACGCCGCCTGGCGCCGCCCGCGGGCCTTTGCATTAAGATTAGCGGCTTCTGCCACTCTGCTGCGCTCCCACGGGGTAGCGCTCTCCCGCATGCTCGAACTCGACGGTGCGATCTGGTTCCGCTCAGGCTCCCAGGACTGGGGTGGCCGCGAGCGTATCGCCCTGCTGGCCGCGATCGGCGAGCATGGCTCGATCACGGCGGCGGCCAAGGCGGTCGGCCTGAGCTACAAGGCCGCCTGGGACGCCATCGACGCGATGAACAACAGCGCCGGCGAGCCGCTGGTGGTGCGCGCAGCCGGTGGCAAGGGCGGTGGCGGCACGGTGCTCACGGAGCGCGCCGCCAGCCTGATCCGCACCTACCGCGCGCTGGAGCAGGAGCACCAGCGCTTTATCGCCCACCTTGGCCACCTCGGCGAGACCGCGCAGGATGACCTGCACCTGATGCGGCGCTTCATGGTCAGGACGAGTGCCCGCAACAAGCTGTTCGGCACCGTCGCGGCGATCCGCGGCGGTGCCGTCAACGACGAGGTCACGCTGGCGCTCGCGGGCGGCCAGCAGGTGGTTGCCACCATCACCCATGAGAGCGTGGAGACGCTGGGCCTCGCGCCAGGCATCGAAGCCTTTGCCCTGATCAAGGCTTCATCGGTCCTGCTCGGGCTGCCCGACCCCACGCTGCGGCTGTCGGCGCGCAACCAGTTGCCGGGCGCGGTGAGCCGGGTGCTGCCTGGCGCCGTCAATGCCGAGGTGGCGCTTGAACTGGACGGCGGCGGCACCGTGGTGGCCGTCGTCACCAACGAGAGCGTTAGCGCGCTGGGGCTGTCCGATGGCAGCCGCGCGCTTGCCATCTTCAAGGCGTCGAGCGTGATTCTCGGCATCATGGGCTGAGCCCTGCGCGCGTCAGGCGGGATCCAGCGGCTTGCTCAGCAGTACTGTGGTGAAGCCGCTGTGCCAGCTTTCGTCGGGGTAGAATTCCACCTCGGCATAGCCGTGGCGCTGGTAGAAGGCACGGCTCCCCACGTTGAATGCATCCGTCTCGAGCCTGGCCTGCCGATGACCCGCCGCTGCCATCGCGGCTTCCGCGTGCGCCAGCAGCGCGCTGCCCAGTCCGCGTGCCTGCCAGCGTGGCGACACATGCAGCGCCCAGACGAAGTCGTTCTCCCAGTCCACCATGCCGGCCACCGTGCCGTCCACGCAGGCGAGGTGGAACCCTGCCAGCCGGCTACGGACATAATCGCCGATCTTGTCGCCCTGGGCGAAGCCCATTGCCGCCTCGGGCGTGAGCTGCGGCTGCCACGTGGTGAGATAGGTTTCGGTGAGGATGGTGGCGACGGCCAGGGCATCGGACGGGCCGGCGCGCCGGATCTGCGGGCTTGAGGATGGTGTGTGCATGCCCGCAAGGATAGCCGGGCTGCCGCGTGAAGACCACGCGGCAGCCAGCCGACGCAAGAAAACCAGAAACATCAAAAGCACAATAAACAAACCAACGATGCACAGGAATCTGCACGAAGCAAACCGGTTGCCGTGGAATACCTCCTCGGTAGCCCACAACAGCCACAAGGGCGCCCAGGCGGCCTTCTTCCGCGCCGGCGGATGCACGCAGTTCCCGGAGGAAATGACGCTGCCGATGTCGGGCCTGGTGGCCGCTGCGAGGGGTTGAGCATGGACGCTGCCATTGCGGGGTTTAGCCTCGGCCTGTCGCTGATCCTTGCCATCGGTTCGCAGAATGCCTTCGTGCTGCGCCAGGGCCTGCGCCGCGAGCATGTATTCTGGGTTTGCCTGGTGTGCGCCATGTCCGATGCCGCGCTGATCCTGATGGGCGTGTCGGGGTTTTCGGTGCTGATGCGCAAGCTGCCCTGGCTGGGCGACGCCATGCGCTACGGCGGCGCGGCTTTCCTGCTGTGGTACGGCGCGCGCAGTTTCTGGACGGCGTGGCGTACGTCCGGCGTACTCGCGCCCAGCGAAGCCGAGCCCAGGCCGCTGGCTGCCACGCTGGCGGTATGCCTGGCGCTGACCTGGCTCAACCCCCATGTCTACCTCGACACGGTGATGCTGATCGGTTCCGTATCGACCCAGTTCGCGGGCCACACGCAAGCCTTCGCGGCGGGCGCCGTGGTGGCCTCCTTCCTCTTCTTCTTCGCGCTCGGCTATGGCGCGGCCTTGCTCCGGCCGGTGTTCGCCAGACCATCCGCATGGCGCGTGCTGGAGATTGTCATCGGCATTACCATGTGGGTGATTGCCGCCAGGCTGCTGTTGTCCTGAGCGGCATACAGCGCCCGTACCGGAAATACCGCATGCCGAGAAACATAGAGATCAAAGCGCATATCGCCAGCCTGGAGGCGCTGGTGCCCCTGGTGGCGCCGCTGGCCGACCATGGCCCCGAGCTGATCTTGCAGGACGATACCTTTTTTGCCTGTCCCAACGGCCGGCTCAAGCTGCGTGCCTTCCCGTCCGGCGAGGGCCAGCTGATCTTCTACGCGCGTGCCGACCAGGCCGGGCCGAAGGAGAGCCACTACATCATTTCGCCGGCCGCCGAGCCTGACACCCTGCGCGCGGCGCTGGCCGCGGCCTGGGGCGAGAACGGGCGCGTGCGCAAGGCCCGCGCCTTGTTCCTGGTGGGCCGCACGCGGGTGCATCTGGACCGCGTGGAGGGGCTGGGGGATTTTCTGGAACTGGAGGTGGTGCTGGCGGACGGGGAACCCGCCGAAGCCGGCGTGGCCGAGGCACATGCGCTGCTGGGCAAGCTGGGCGTCGCACAAGGGCAATTGATCGAGACGGCCTACGTGGATCTGCTGCGCGCGGCCGCCGCGGGGAACTAGCCGCGCGCGCCGGCGCGTTCAGACGACGTGCGCGGAAGCCGGCGCGTACACCTGCGGATGCCCCTTGACCGGGGCCGCACCGAAGATCCGGCCTTCGCGCACTTCCAGCACGTGGTCGCCGAGCGCTTCCACGTCGTCGGGGTCGTGCGAGATCACCAGCATCGGTACTTCCAGGTTGGCCTGCAGCGCGCGCAGCTCGGCGCGCATGCGCACGCGCAGCGCCGGGTCCAGCGCGGAGAAGGGTTCATCCAGCAGCACGATATCCGGCTGCGCCACCAGCGCGCGCGCCAGCGCGGCACGCTGCTTCTGGCCACCGGAGATTTCGCCGGGGTAGTTGTCCGTAATCGCGCCCAGGCCGAAGGCATCGATCCAGCGCCGGGCTTCCGGGTGGCTGGCACCGCGGCGCGGGTTGCGCCAGCCGCGCGCCAGCCCGAAGGCGATGTTCTGCGCGACAGTCAGATGCGGGAACAGGGCGTAGTCCTGGAACAGATAGGCCACGCGCCGCTCCTGCGGGCGCACATTGATGCGTGCCTCGCTGTCGAACAGCGTGCGGCCGTTCAGTACGATGCGGCCGCTGTCCGGTGTCAGCAACCCGGCGATGGCCCGCAGCGTCAGGCTCTTGCCGGCGCCCGAGGGCCCGAACAGGGCGATGCGCCGGCTGTCCGAGTCAAACGCGATATCCAGCGCGAAATGGCGGTCCGCTGAACCGAGCTGCTTGCGTACGGTGACTTGCATGGTCATGGCGGATCTACCGGAACGCCTTGCGCGTGGGCGGCACCAGCCGGCCGGCAGCCACCAGCAGCACCACGCAGGTGACAGAGGTGACCAGCACCAGCAGGTTGGCGGTGTTGTCGTCGCCGGCCTGCACGGCCTCGTAGATGGCAACGGACAAGGTCTGCGTGCGGCCGGGCAGGTTGCCCGCCACCATCAGCGTCGCGCCGAATTCTCCCAGCGCGCGGGCGAAGGCCAGCAGCACCCCGGCAATGATGCCGCGCGATGCCAGCGGCAAGGTCACGCGAAAGAAGATGCCGGCCTCCGGCGTGCCGAGCACGCGCGCGGCGTCTTCAAGCTGGGCGTCCACGCCTTCGAAGGCGGCGCGCGCCGACTTCAGCACCAGCGGGAACGCCACGATGGTGGAGGCCACCACCGCGCCTTGCCAGGTAAAGACCAGTTCGATGCCGAGCCGTCCGAGCCATTCGCCGAAGACGCCACGGCGCCCGACCAGCACCAGCAGGTAGTAGCCGAGCACGGTGGGCGGCAGCACCAGCGGCAGCGTCAGCAGGGCGTCCACCACGTCGCGCGCGGCCGATTGCCAGCGCGACAGCGCAAACGCCGCGCCCACGCCGAGCACGGCATTGAGCACCGTCGCCCAGCCTGCCACCTTCAGCGACAGCGAGAGCGGTACCCAGACAGCTTCCAGGGTGGTCATCGGGATTGACGCCCGCCGGCGAGGCCGGGCAGGCGGTGCAGTGAGTTCGGGTTGACGGCGGCGCGCGAGGGTTCAGGGTTCAAGGCTTGAGGAATCCGTACTTGGCCAGCACCGCCTGGCCTTCCGGCGACAGCACATAGCTGAGGAACGCCGCGGCTTCCGCTGGCTGCTTCGAATTCGCAGTGACGGCGATCGGATAGGTCACCGGCTGGCGCGTCGCCACCCGCAGCGCCACCTTGACCTTCTCCGGCATGATGGCCGCATCGGTGGCGAACACGAAGCCGGCATCCACCTCGCCGCGCGCCACGTAGTCCAGGCTCTGGCGCACGTTCTGCGCCATCACGCCCTTGGCCGACACGGCATCCCACACGCCGGCCGCTTCCAGTGCGCCCTTGGTATAGCGGCCCACCGGCACCGATGCCGGGTTGCCGAAAGCCACCCGCTTGAATTCGGGGCGGCCCAGGTCCTGCAGCTTGCTGACTTCCAGCTTGCTGTCCGCCGGCAGGATCAGCGCGAGCTGGTTGGCGGCGAAATCGCGGCGCGAGGCGGGCTGCACCACGCGCTCGGTCACGGCCTTGTTCATCGCGTCCTGGTCGGCCGAGGCAAACACGTCGGCCGGCGCGCCATTGACGATCTGCTGCATCAATACGTCGGAAGCGCCGAAATTGAGCACCACCTTGGTCTGCG
The DNA here is from genome assembly GCF_056397325.1 of Cupriavidus sp. 05N39. NCBI lineage: Bacteria > Pseudomonadati > Pseudomonadota > Betaproteobacteria > Burkholderiales > Burkholderiaceae > Cupriavidus > Cupriavidus sp. 05N39. Next base: position 88,935 of record NZ_JBFTNE010000006.1, on the reverse strand, counting down.
GGTGGGCGCGTTCGTAGGATTCCGCGAGCGACTTGAAGGCATTGGTCAGGCTGGCCGCGGCGGATACCACCAGGTCGGCGCCGAAGGCGGCGGGCGCGGACAGCGCCAGCGTGGCGGACAGCAGCAGGCCGGCCGCCAGCGAGGCGGTGCGGCGGGCGCCGCGCGGGAGGCGGGACTGGGCAGGCAGCGGGGTGGCGGGCAGTTGCATGGGCATGGTGGTGGCGACGGTTGGATAGCAGGCCAGGCAGGCAAATGCCGCCTGCCAAAAGCGCAATATATGACGGTATATAACGCGGCGTCAATGACACGTTCTGTCAGGACTGGGCATCGTGAATGGTTCGCTCCGGTCCGCGCCCGCCGTCACAGCGGCGTAATGCGCGCGTCACTCTGCTGCCATTTGCGCTCGGGACAATGTCCGGCTCCAGGCACAACAAGAAAGAAGGGAGCCACAAATGACCAGCAGTCCGACCGTCGCCACGCGAGCGTGTGCCGTCATCGCTTCGTCCCGGATCTCCGGTGTCTCCAGGCTTTCCGCCATAGCCGCCGCCGTGGCCGCCACCGCGCTGCTGGCCGCCTGCGGCTCCGACGATAGCCCCGCCGGCACGGGCGCCACGCCGCAGGGCGGCAGCGTCACGGCTGGCACCAAGGCCACGCTGGCCCTGCTGGAAACCACCGACCTGCACACCAATGTGCGCAGCTACGACTACTTCAAGCTGGCCGAGGACAAATCTTTCGGCTTCGAGCGCGTGGCGACCCTGATCAAGCAGGCCCGCACCGAATTTCCCAACACGCTGCTGCTGGACAATGGCGACACCATCCAGGGCACGGCGCTGGCGGACTACCAGGCCCAGGTCAACCCGCTCAAGTGCGGCGACACGCTGGCCATGTACAAGGTGATGAACGCCGCGAAGTTCGACGGCGGCGGCATCGGCAACCACGAATTCAACTACGGGCTGGGCTACCTGAACCAGGTCACGGGCAACCGCTTCAACGTCGACGGCTTGCCGGACCCGACCGTGCAGACGCCGTGCGCCGGCCCGGCCTTCCCGCAGGTGCTGGCCAACGTGTACAGCGTGCGCACGCGCGCGCCGCTGTTCCAGCCTTACACCATCATCACCCGCCAGATCACCGCCACGGGCCCCGACGGCAAGGCCGTCACGGTGCCGGTCAAGGTCGGCATCATCGGCTTCGCGCCGCCGGCCATCATGAGCTGGGACAAGCGCTGGCTCGACGGCAAGGTCTACACCGAAGGCGTGAAGGAAACCGCCGAGAAGTTCGTGCCCGAGATGCGCGCCAAGGGCGCCGACCTGGTGGTGGTGATCTCCCACGGCGGGCTCGATGCCTCCGCCTACTCACCCGCGATGGAGAACGGCAGCTGGCATCTTGCCAGGGTAGCCGGCGTAGACGCCATGCTGATCGGCCACTCGCACCAGGTCTTCCCGGACGCCACCAGCACGGTGGCGCAGTTCAACCTGCCCGGCGTGGACAAGGTGCGCGGCACCGTCAACGGCGTGCCCACCGTGATGGCCGACTACTGGGGCCGCCGCCTTGGCGTGATCAAGCTGCAGCTGGCGCATGACGGCACCCGCTGGGTGGTCGACAAGAGCGCCACCACGGCGGAGGCGCGCTCGATCCAGAACGCCGACAAGAGCTATGTGGCGCCCGATGCCACCGTGGCGGCGGCGGTCGAGGCCGAGCACCAGGCCACCATCGCCTACGTGAAGACGCCGATCGGCACCACCGACTACCGCATGAGCACGTACTTCGCCGACGTGGGCGATCCCGGCGCGATCCAGATCGTCAACCAGGCGCAGGCCGCCTACGTGAAGGACTATATCGCCGCCAACCTGCCGGCGCTGGCCTCGCTGCCGGTGCTGTCGGTGTCGGCGCCGTTCAAGAGCGGCTTCGGCGGCGGCAATGACTTCACGGACGTGCAGTCCGGCAACCTCGCCATCAACAATGCCGCGGATCTCTACCTCTACCCCAACACCATCTACGCGGTGAAGGTCAGCGGCACCGGTGTCAAGGCCTGGCTGGAGACGGCTGCCAAGCGCTTCAACCAGATCGACCCGGCGAAGACGGCGGACCAGCCGCTGATCAGCAGCTTCCCCGGCTACAACTTCGACATGTTCACCTCGCCCGATCTGCAATACGAGATCGACGTGACGCAGCCCGAAGGCAGCCGCATCAAGAACCTCGCCTACAAGGGCGTGCCGCTGGATGCCAGCCAGCAGTTCATCGTCGCCACCAACAACTACCGCGCCAGCGGCGGCGGCAACTTTCCCGGCCTGGACGGCAGCAAGACGGTCTATGGCTCGCCCGACGCCAGCCGCGACGTGCTGATCGCGTATATCAAGAAGGCTGGCGCGATCACGCGCGCCGCCAACGGCGCCGCGCGCAGCTGGCGCTTCACCAAGGTAGCCACGGCCGGCAAGGTGGTGTTCGCTTCCGCCGCCAACCAGCTTGCGCAGGCGCAGGCAGCCGGGCTGGCCAATATCGCGCTGGAGCAGGCGGGCTACGACACCAACAAGAATCTGTCGCTGTACAGCGTTGACCTCAACCAGTAAGGCAACGATGACCACGATAGCGAACGGAACGATCACGCCGGCGCGCCCCGCGCCCCGGCGCCGTCAGCGCCGCGTGCATCCGGTGATCGCCGCCGCGCTGGTGGCGGTGACGGTGGCGGCAGGTTGCGTGGGCGGGGCGTCGGCGTGGCGCGAGCACGCCAGCGCGCGGCGCCTGGAACTGGCCCAGTGGCAGACGCTGGCCGGCCCGGCCGGCGACGCGCAGGCGCTGGCGGCGTTGCGCCGCGCCGCGGCAGGCAAGGAGGCGGCGGCACAGACCGCGCTGGGAGAGGCACTGCTGGCGCGAGCGGATGCGGCGCTGCGGGGGGAGGGCGTCGGCTGGTTGCGGCAAGCGGCAGCGGCCGGGGACGCGCGCGCGCATTTCCTGCTGGGCAAGGCGGCCTTCCTGGGGGACGGCGGTGGTGCCGGTGGCATGCCTGATGCCGCGGCTGCGTGGCAGCATTTCGCGTTCGCCGCCGCCGCTGGCAATGCCGGGGCCGCGTATTACCTGGGCCTGCTGCACCGCGGCGGCTACGGCCGCACGCCCGATGCGGCCGCGGCTGCCCGCTGGTTCGAGGTGGCTGCCGATGCCGGCGTGGCGCAGGCCATGTTCATGCTAGCCAATGCCTATCGCGAAGGGGCGGGCGTACCGCGTGACGAGGGGCGCGCGGTGGCATGGTATGAATCTGCCGCCGAGCGGGAACATCCCGAGTCGATCCAGGCGCTGGCCATGGCCTATCGGTATGGGGAGCTGGGGTTGAAGCGGGATGAGGGGAGTTTTCTCGCTCACTTGGGGGAGACTGCGCATGCGCTGAAGCATCCGGCGTTGAAGCCGTGAGTGGTCGTGGGGTGGGTACGCGGAGGGCTGTCGCGGTATGCCGGTGTCGCATTCCTGGCCGCGAACGCACCGCAACCCCACCCCGATCTCACGCCGGGGGCGCCCCATCCTTAAACGCGCTCTTCAGCATCTGCCGCAACTCAGGTCCGTCCTCATGCTTATGCACCTGCACCGCATGCTGGGCAGCGACTTCAAGCAGTTCTTCCTCGCTGTCCGCACTGATAGCCACCGTGCACTTCGACTCACTCGGAAACTCGCGGCAATCGATATATTTGCGTCCCATGCTTTGCCTCCTGACGCGTATGTCAATCAGGTCAATCAGGTCAATCAGGTCAATCGGGCAGGGTGCTTCTGGCACCCCGTGCAGGCGCTTACCCCGTGCGGCGCCCTGGCGCGGCGTTGTCCTCGATAAGCGGGGAAGAGTGGCGCCGCCGGGGTGGCAGGCGCCTGATTCAGTATAGGGCGCGCGCCGCGCCACGGAATGTCCGCGGCGCGCCAGCCGGATCGGTCCGTCAGAGTACCGGCGTGATCACCTTGCCGGTGCCGAGAAAGGCATCGAGATTCTCGAACACCAGCCCGGACATGGCGGCGCGGGTCTCGTGCGTGCCACTGGCCATGTGCGGCGCCAGCACGACATTGTCCAGCGCGAACAGCGCCTGCGGCGCCCGCGGCTCGTCGCGGAACACATCCAGCCCGGCGCCGCCCAGGCGGCCATCGCGCAATGCCGCCACCAGGGCGTCTTCGTCCACCACGCTGCCGCGCGCGACATTGACGAGAATGCCCTTGGGCCCCAGCGCTTCGATGATGCCGGCCGATACCAGCCCTTCGGTTTCCGGCCCGCCCACGCAGGTCACGGCCAGGAAATCGGCCCAGCCGGCCAGCGCCTTCAGGTCCGGCTCGTGGCGCCACGGCGCGCCCGCGCGCGGGCGGCGGTTGTGGTACGCGATGTCCATGCCGAAGCCGGCGGCGCGCTGCGCCACTTTTTCGCCGATGCGGCCCAGGCCCAGGATGCCCAGCTTCTTGCCTGACACGCGCGTGGTCAGCGGGAAGTTCTCTTGGCCCCACTTGCCGGCGCGCACGTAGCGGTCGCCGTGGGCAATGCCACGCGCGGCGTCGAGCAGCAGGCCGAAGGCGAGGTCGGCCACGCAGTCGTTGAGCACGTCGGGCGTGTTGCTGACCTGGATGCCGCGCGCGCGGGCCGCGTCCAGCGCGATCGAGTCATAGCCCACGCCGAAGCTGACGATGGCTTCGAGCCCGGGCATCGCGGCGATGGCATCGGCCGTCAGGCCGTGGCGGGCGGACGTCACCGCCACGCGCGCCTGCTGCGCATGTTCGCGCAGCCATGCCAGCGGGTCGGCCTGTTCCCACAGCGGGACGGCCTGGTACTGCTCCCGCAGGCGGGAGTTGATCTGCGGCGCAAGGGGGCCGATCTGGACGAGCGAGACTTGGGACATGGGAGGCTAGGCGAAGGAAAGGGTGCGGGATCCGGGAAGAGTGCGCGGAGCAGGGCGCAAGGCCGGTCGGCCGGGGGCGGTGCCTGTCCCCGCTCGTTGCGGCGTTCGATGCTAGCGCAATCATAACGTCTCCGGCAAGGCACTGCAGCGCCGGGCGCGGAGCGAGCCGGCTTCAGGCGCTGTCGCGCCGGATCACTTCGAAGCCGAGGTCGATGATGCGTTCGCCCACCTCGCGCCCGTCGATGCGCGCGAGCAGGCACTCGGCAGCGGTGCGGCCGATGGCCGGGCCGTCGATGCGCACCGTGGACAGCGCCGGGTAGGTGTGCGCGGCAAAGTTCAGATCGCCGAAGCCCATCACGGCGAGCTGGCCCGGCACCTGCAGCCCGCGCGCGCGGGCTTCCGACAGCGCGCCCTGCGCCAGCGTGTCGGAACTGCAGAACACCACATCGGGCTGCGCGCCGCCGTCGAGCAGCCGCGCCAGTCCCTCGCGGCCCAGCCCCAGGCTGGACGGCGCCGGCACGATGCTGCTCGGCACCTCGGTGATGCCGTGGCGGGCCAGCGCATCGATAAAGCCAAGCCGGCGCGACTCGGCGCGCTGGTCGCTGGCGGACAGGATGGCGGGCCGCCGGTAGCCGCGCGCATAAAGGAATTCGGCCACGGTCTGCCCCACCTTCTCGTGCGAGAAACCCACCAGCATGTCGATCGGCGTGGGCGTGATGTCCCAGGTCTCCACTACCGGCACGCGCGCGGCCAGCAGGCGGCGGCGCGTATCGGCGGTGTGCGCGATGCCGGTCAGCACGATGCCGTCGGGGCGGCGCGAGAGGATGGCGGCCAGCAGGTCCTGCTCGCGCGTGGCGGCGTACCCCGACAGGCCCAGCATCATCTGGTAGCCCGCTTGCGAGAAACGGTCGGTGAGCGCCTGGATGGTATCGGCGAAGATCGAGTTGGCGATGGTCGGCACGATGGCCGCGATCAGGCGGCTGCGCCGCGAGGCGAGGCCGCCGGCCAGCAGGTTGGGCACATAGCCGGTGCGCTGGATGGCTTCCTGCACGCGCGCTACCGTGCGCGCCGAGACCAGCCCGGGCTGGTTGACCACGCGCGACACGGTGATCGGCGAGACGCCGGCGATCTTGGCCACGTCGGCCAATGTGACGCTGCCGGTGGCGCGGCCGGCAGCGGGGGCGGGCGCGGTGCGAGGGGTGGTTGGCTTGCGAGGCGGGGCCATTGAGCTCGAAGAGGGATGCGGGAATTGCCGGTCCGCCGCGCGGTGCGGCGGCGTGGGCGCCATGATAGCGCCGTCGCCCCTCGGCGGGCACCGGTGCCCGCCTGCGCGACGGGTTTACCCCGAGCACGCATGCGTTGTGAGGGACAAATGACAGCGCTATCATCTGTCTTCTCCGGGGACCGCGGGCACCGCTGCCGCACGCTCACGCAAAACAAAAAAGACAGACGCCGCAACGGCGCCACCGATCAGAGGAGACAACCCATGCCCACCGCCACCCCCGCACCGGATGCGCGGCCCCGCAAGCGCCCCGAGGAACTGCGCAGCCACCGCTGGTACGGCGCCCACGACCTGCGCGCCTTCGGCCACCGTTCGCGCACCGCGCAGATGGGCTACAACCGCGCCGACTATGCCGGCAAGCCGGTCATCGCCATCATCAATACGTGGAGCGACATCAACCCCTGCCACAGCCATTTCCGCCAGCGCGCCGAAGAGGTCAAGCGCGGCATCTGGCAGGCCGGCGGCTTCCCGGTGGAGATGCCGGCGATGAGCCTGTCCGAACCGTTCCAGAAGCCCACCACCATGCTCTACCGCAACCTGCTGGCGATGGAGACCGAGGAGTTGCTGCGCTCCTACCCGGCCGATGGCTGCGTGCTGCTGGGCGGCTGCGACAAGACCACGCCCGCCTTGCTGATGGGCGCGCTGGCGATGGACCTGCCTGCGATCTTCGTGCCGGCGGGGCCGATGCTGCGCGGCAACTGGAACGGCGTCACGCTGGGCTCCGGCTCGGATACGTGGAAGTACTGGGCTGAGTTGCGCGCGGGCAATATCACCGAGCAGGACTGGCAGGGCATCGAAGACGGCATCGCGCGATCGCCCGGCCACTGCATGACCATGGGCACGGCGTCGACCATGACGGCGGTGGTGGAAGCCATCGGCATGAGCTTGTCCGGCGCCTCGTCGATTCCCGCGCCCGATTCGCGCCACGCGCAGATGGCTTCGCTGTCGGGCCGGCGCATCGTCGAGATGGTGTGGCAGGACCTGAAGCCCTCCGAGATCGTCACGCCCGCCGCCATCGACAACGGCGTGCGCACCGCGCTGGCGCTGTCGGGCTCCACCAACGCCATCGTCCACCTGATCGCGCTGGCGCGCCGCGCCGGCTATGCGCTCTCGCTGGACCGCTATGACGAACTGGCGCGCTGCACGCCGGTGCTGGCCAATGTGCGTCCCTCGGGCCAGTACCTGATGGAAGATTTCTACTATGCCGGCGGCCTGCGCGCGATGCTCGCGCAGATGGGCGATCTGCTCGATACCGGCACGCTTACCGTCGACGGCCGCACCCTTGGCGAGAACCTTGAAGGCGCCCGCGTCTTCAACGACGACGTGATCCGCCCGCGCGCCAATCCGCTGGTGGCTGGCGACGGCCTTGCCGTGCTGCGCGGCAATCTTGCCCCGGACGGCGCGGTCATCAAGCCGCCTGCCGCGCGGCAGGACCTGCTGCGGCACACCGGCCGCGCGGTGGTATTCCGCGACTACAACGACATGGCGGCGCGCATCGACGACCCGCGGCTCGACATCGACGCCAACTGCGTGATCGTGCTGCAGAACGCCGGCCCGCAAGGCGCGCCCGGCATGCCGGAATGGGGCCAGTTGCCGATTCCGCAAAAGCTGCTCAAGCAAGGCGTGCGCGACATGGTGCGCATTTCCGACGCCCGCATGAGCGGCACCAGCTATGGTGCCTGCGTGCTGCACGTAACGCCGGAATCGTATGTGGGTGGCCCGCTCGCCTTCGTGCGCGACGGCGACCTGATCGAGCTCGATGTCCCTGCCCGCAAACTCAACCTGCTGATCGGCGACGACGAAATGGCCCGCCGCCGCGCCGCGTGGGTGGCGCTAGTGCCGAAATTCGAGCGCGGCTACGGCAAGCTTTACCTGCGCCACGTCAGCCAGGCGGACAAGGGTTGCGATTTCGATTTCCTGGAGCCGGTCGATGCCGCGGAGGGCGGCGAGCCGGAGATCCATTGAAGCACCGCGCCCGTCTCGCAGCCGGGTGGACCCATCATCATAAGAACGACCGAGGAGACAACGACCCCATGAAACGCCAAGCCCTTGCGCTGCTGGCCGCCGCTGCCACCATAGCCGCCGCCGTACTCCCGCTGACCGCTTCCGCCCAGGCCAACTGGCCCAGCAAGCCGATCACCTACGTGGTGCCATTCCCGCCCGGCGGCACCACCGACACGCTGGCACGCCTGATCGGCCAGCGGCTCGGGCAGGCGCTTGGCACTACCGTGGTGGTGGAGAACCGCCCCGGCGCCGGCGGCAACATCGGCTCCGATTTCGCGGCCAAGGCGGCGCCCGATGGCTACACCATCCTCGGTGGCACCATCAGTTCGCACGCGATCAATGCCAGCCTGTACCCGAAGATGCCGTACGACGTGGTCAAGTCCTTCGCGCCCATCACGCTGATCGGCACCAATGCCAATGTGCTGGTGGTCAGTGCCGGCAGCCCGTTCATGACGGTGAAGGACATCGTGGCGGAAGCCAGGGCCAGGCCGGATACGCTGGCGTTTGCCTCGGCCGGGAACGGGACTTCGCAGCATCTTGCCGGGGAATTGTTCAAGAGCCTGGCGGGCATCAAGCTGACCCACATTCCGTACAAGGGGAGCGGCCCGGCGATCCAGGATGTGATGGCGGGGCAGGTGCCGATGATGTTCGATACCACGGTGGTGGCTGCGCAGCATATCGATTCGGGCAAGCTGCGGGCGCTGGCCGTGACTTCGGCGAAGCGGATCAAGAGCATGCCGAATGTGCCGACGATGGCGGAAGCCGGGGTGGCTGGATATGAGCTGGAATCGTGGCAGGCGATCTTTGCGCCGGCTAATACGCCGAAGCCGATCGTGGATCGGTTGTATCGGGAGATTTCGGCGATCATCAAGACGCCGGATATGCAGGCTCGGTTGGAGAAGTTGGGGATGGAGCCTTCGGGGATGGCGCCGGAGCAGTTTGCGGGGTTTCAGCGTAGTGAGATTGGGAAGTGGGCGAGGGTGGTGAAAGCGGCGGATATCAGGATTGATTGACGTGGCGTGCGACGAAACTCCTGGTCTCCGGGAGGCCTATTGCTCTGCTCGCTTGGGGGTGGTCGCTGTTTGTTTGAGAGGTGGTGGCATGTTGCACTCAAAGGAATACGACATCCCCCTGCGGGGGACGCCGGTCACTCTTCTTTGCCTCGGCAAAGAAGACTAACGAGAAGAAAGCCGACCCTGCCGGGAGCAGAGCAATCGCGAGTGCGAGGGGCGCTGGTTTCGTCGTACGGCCGCAGTTCTGCTGGCAGCTGCCGTTACCAGTTTGCAGGGCTTCGCAATGGCACGACCCATGGGTTTCGTGGTGATGCCCCCGACCTCGTGCACAGTGACCATTCCCACATCTGCCGTTACCGGCACGAACCACCACGACACACCACATGCCCATGGTTTCGTGGTGGGGCGGGCGCGGTGGTGAAGGCCTCGGGCATATCACCCGGTGCCACCGCGCCCACGACGGAACCGGACCGCCTGCAACTTCGTGGCCGCCCACTTCGCGAGCGACAGACGGCTCGAAGTCAGTGATGTCCGCTACCGGGGGCCCCACCACGAATCCCGGAGGCTGGCAGATCCGTGGCCGCTCAAGCCGGTACCGGCAGAAGCCCGCCGGCACTTTGGGCCGTACGACGAAACCACCGATATCTGAAAGCCTTATTGCTCTGCCCCCGGCAGGGTCGGCTTTCTTCTCGTTAGTCTTCTTTGCCGAAGCAAAGAAGAGTGACCGGCGTCCCCCGCAGGGGGATGTCGTATTCCTTTGAGTGCAACATACCACCACCGCTCAAAGAAACTACGCCCACCCCAGCAGGCGGATGTCGTATGGCTGTTGGGTGCAATAACCATCGCCGCACAAAAAAAACAGCGCCCCCCCCACCAGGGCGATGTCAGTTCCACACAGCTACGCCTAATCGTTGCTCAAGCCGTTCACATTGATCCCGAATCTTCGACTTAACCTCAAACCTTAACCTCGAACGGATAAGCTATGCGCCGCCAGCCACCAATCTCCGCCTGAAAATGAAAACCATTTACCTCGCCGGTTTCGACGTGTTTCGCAAGGACGCCATCGCCTATGGCGAGACGCTGAAGGCGCTTTGCGCGCGGCACGGCTTCCAAGGTTTGTATCCCCTCGACAAATCCGCTCCGGCCGGCTTGTCCGGCCCCGACACTGCCCGCTGGATCTACGAAGCCAACATCAACCTGATCCGCCGCGCCGACATGGTGATGGCTAACCTCGACGATTTCCGCGGGCCGGGTGAGCCGGATTCCGGCACGGCGTTTGAAGCGGGATTTGCCATCGCGCTGCAAAAGCCGGTCTGGGGCTACAGCAGCGATCCCGGTACCTTGCTCGACCGCGCCGCGGTGGCGACAGGCGACAAGGGCGAGCGGCTCGATGCGCGCGGTTTCGTGGTGGAGGATTTCGGCCTGGGCAAGAACCTGATGCTGGCCTGTTCGGTGAAGCTGGTGGCAGGCGATGCCGAGGCTTGCCTGGCGGCAATGGCGGAAGCGGAGCGGCGGCGCAGTTGCCGGGGGAACGGCGCGCCGGCCGAGGACTGAGGTCGGCAAGGGCGGGACTGGCGTCCCGCCGCATCGCCTCGCGGCCGTTCAGCGGCGCAGCGATTCCACGCCGGCGGCGATGTCCGTCGCCGTGTTTGCCACGATCTGGCGATATGCCGCCACGACGCCGTCGACCGCGCCCGGCGCGGGCAGCTCGGCCTGCGTGCGGCCGGCGTTGACCTTGCCGTCTGGCAGGCGCCGCACGGTCCAGTTGATGACGGCGCCGGCGCGCTGGCCGACTTCGGCGTCCAGGCGGACCACTTCGGTGGTGATGCGGTACACGGGTTCCACTTCCGACAAGCCTTGCTGGTAGGTATCGACCGCGCCCAGCCTGGCTTGCAGTTGCTGCGACAGTGCGTCGCGCAGTTCGTCGGGCAGGGGCGCGGACCAGCGCGACAGGTCCAGCAGCTTCAGTTCGCCGCCGTCCTTGCCGTCACGCACGACCAGTTGCGGGCGGTTCAGGCGCTCGGGCACGCGCACCGGCGCGACTTCGATCCACACCGGTTGTGCCTGGGCCGCACGCGCCGGCGTGGCGGCCTGTCCGGCGGCGGGCACGGTGGCGTCGGGGCCCTGGGCCAGCGTGTAGTAGCGCGGATCGGGCGAGGCGCAGCCGGTCAGCAGCGCGGCGGCCAGGGCGAGCGGCGGCAACAGGGGCAGCATCAGGTTCGAGCGGGTCATGATTATTTCTCCGGCTTGCCGCGCACCAGCGCTTCGGGATGGCGTTCGAGGTATTCGGTCAGTGTGCGCAGCGACACCGCGGTGCGTGTCAGCTCCTGCATCATGCGGCGCGTGTCTTGCTGCAGCGGCGCATCGGAGGCGAGCGTGCCGTTGGCGGCGCTCAGCGTCTTGCGCGCGTCCTGCAGCGCCGCCAGCACCTGCGGCGCCACATCGCCATTGAGCTGCGCCACCAGCTTGTCGGCGCTGGTCATCATGGCGTTGAGCGTCGCCATCGACGTGCGCAGGTCCTGGCCGATCTGTTCGAACGGCACCTTGTCGATCTTGTTGACGATGTCGCCAAGCTTGGCTTGCAATTCGTCGAAGGCACCTGGCGTGGTGGCCAGTTCAGGCAGCGCGCCATCCAGGTTGACGCTGGCCGGCGGCGCCTTGGGGAAGAAGTCGAGCGCCACGTAGAGCTGGCCCGTCAGCAGGTTGCCGGTGCGCAACTGCGCGCGCATGCCGCGCTTGATCAGGGTCTGGACGATGTTGCGGGCCCGGTTGATGTCCTCGATGTCCTGCGGCCGGAAGCCCATGCGCGCGGGATACAGTTCCACCACCACCGGCAGGCGGAATGCCTTCTTCGCACTCTGGTATTCGATGCCGATCGAGCGCACCTGGCCCACCACCACCCCGCGGAAGTCCACCGGCGCGCCGGGCGACAAACCGCGCACCGACTGATCGARGTTGAGCACGGCGAGCGAGGGCACGAGTTCCTCGGGCTCCTTCATGGCCTCGGTCTGGTCGCTGGCCAGCAGGAACTGGGTGTTCTCGTTGGCGGCGTCGGTCGCCTTGGAATCGTCCGGCGCCTGGAAGGCAACCCCCCCCAGCATCACCGTGACCATCGATTGCGTATTGATCTTGAGGCCGCCGGCATCGAGCTTGATGTCCACGCCGCTGGCATGCCAGAAGCGGGAGTCGGCGGTGACCAGCTTGTCGTAAGGCTTGTTGACGAACACGCGCAGCGAGAGATCGCGTCCGTTGGGTTCAAGCTGGTAGGCCACCACCTGGCCCACTTGCACGCGGCGGTAGTAGACCGGCGAGCCGATATCGAGCGAGCCGAGGTCGGCGGCGCGCAGCACGAACTGCTTGCCGGAGGCATCGGTAGTGACCGCGGGCGGTACTTCCAGGCCCGTGAACACGCGCACGCGCTCTTCCGACTTGCCGGCGTCAACGCCGATATAGGCACCGGACAGCAGCGTCTCCAGCCCGGAGATGCCGCTGGTGGCAAAGCGCGGGCGTACCACCCAGAAGCGCGTGTCCTTGGTGGAGAAGCTCTCCGCATCCTGGGTCAGGTCGATCTTGGCGATCACGTGCGAGCGGTCCGGCGCCAGCCGGACCGACTTCACCAGGCCGATGTCCACGTCCTTGTAGCGCACGGCCGTCTTGCCCGGGACCAGGCCCTCGGCGGTGYGGAATGTGACCGTGATTTCGGGGCCGCGCTCGGAGAGCGTGCGGATCAGCAGCGACAGGCCAACCACCGCCGCCACGATCGGAATCAGCCATACCAGCGAGGGCAGCCAGCGCGCGCGGCGCCGCCGCTCGGGCGTGGGCGGTGGGGAGGAGGGGGAGGACTGATCAAGGTCGGGCATCTTTTGTATCCAGCGAATCCCACAGCAGGCGGGGGTCGAAACTTAGCGAGGCCATCATGGTGAGCACCACCACGGAGCCGAAGGCGACGGCGCCGGCTCCGGGGATGATGGTGGCGAGCGCCCCGGCACGCACCAGCGAAGCCAGCAGCGCCACCACGAAAATATCGAGCATCGACCAGCGGCCGATCACTTCCACCAGTCCGTACAGCCTGGTCTGCTGGCGGATCCGCCAGGTCGAGCGGAAGTGCACCGAGAGCAGCAGCATGGTGAGGATCATCATCTTCAGCAGCGGCACCACGATGCTGGCGATCAGGACCACGATGGCCAGCAGGTTGGAGCCGGACAGCCACAGGTAGATCACGCCGGACAGGATGGTGTCCCGCTGCGTGCCGAGGATGGACTGCGTCACCATCACCGGCAGCAGGTTGGCGGGGATATACAGGATGTAGGCTGCCAGCAGGAAGGCCCAGGTGCGGGTCAGGCTTTGCGGCTTGCGGTGATGCAGGGTGGCGCCGCAGCGCGGGCAGGGCTCGCCCTCCAGCGTGCGCGGGCTGAGCGCATCGCAGGCGTGGCACGACAGCAGGCCCATCGCGGTGGCCGTGGGCACCTGCGCCAGCGGCTTGCTTTCGTCGTCGTCGGTCAGTTCCGCCACCACGTTGGCCGCGAGCCGGCGCGAGCGGGCCAGGCGGGAGTCCCTGAGGCCGGCGCTCTTGTCGTTCGGCGGGACGCTCATCTGGGCGGCTCCTCGTCCAGGTATTGCCAGAGCTCGCGCGGGTCGAACGACAGCATCGCGGCCAGCACGATGACCAGCGCGGCGAACGACCACAGCGCGACACCAGGCAGCACCTGGGCCATGGTCGAGAGCTTCACCAGCGTCACCAGCACGCCGATCATGAAGACTTCGATCATGCCCCACGGCCGGGTTTGCCGGATACCGCGCACGATGCGCTCGAAGCCGGGCGGCATGCGGCGCCGCGCCATCGGTACCAGCAGGTAAAGCATCATCAGCATCTCGGACAGGGGAAACAGGATGGTGGTGGCGAACACCAGGACCGCCACCAGCGTCATATGGTCCGCGTAGAGCGCCTGCACCGCGCCCCACAGCGTGGTTTGGGTGCGCACGCCCTTGAGATCCATCTGGACAATGGGATAGGCGTTGGACACCAGGAACAGGATCAGCGCGGTCATCACTAGCGGCAGCAGCCGGGTATAGGCGCGCGAGCTTTCGCGGTAGAGCTGGCCGCCGCAGCGCAGGCACAGCGCGCGCTCGCCCGGGTCCAGTTCTGCGCGCTGGTAGACCGCGTCGCAATATTCGCAGGCCACCAGCCGGCTGAGGTCGGCCGGCGGGGCGGGCTCTGCGTGGTGCGGGTCGGAACGGCAGGCGTCGCTCATGCCTTGCCGGAACCCGCCACGTCTTCGGCGGTAGTGAGGGGCTTGCCCTGGGCCAGCGCGGGCGGCGGGTTGAGCAGGTTCTCCGAGCCGATGGTCCAGTCGCGCAGCAGCGCGTAGGCCACCGCCAGCAGGGTCGGGCCGATAAATACACCGAGGAAGCCAAACGCCAGCGCACCGCCGAACACGCCCAGCATCACCCAGATCAATGGCATGTTGGTGCCCTTGCTGATCAGCAGGGGCTTGATGACGTTGTCGGCCATGCTGACCACGCCCACGCCCCACACCACCATGAAAATGGCCCAACCCAGCGAGCCGGTGTGATACAGCCACAGTGCGGCGGGAATCCATACCAGCGGCGGCCCGACCGGGATCACGGACAGGAAGAAGGTGACGAAGCCGAGGATGGCGGCGCCGGGCACGCCGGCGATCCAGAAACCGATGCCGGCCAGCACGGCCTGCACGAAGGCCGTGCCCAGCACGCCGTAGACCACGCCCTTGACCGTGTTGCCGGCCAGCGCCAGCAGGTAGTCGGCGCGCTCGCCCGCAATGCGGCGCATGCCGGCGCGCAGCCAGGCCACCGCGAATTCGCCGCCGGTATAGAAGAAGAACGCCAGCACGATGGACAGCGCCAGCTGGCCCAGCCCGGCGCCGATCGACAGCCCCGCGCCGAGTATTACATGGCCCACGGGCGCGATCAGCTTGCGCAGGTTGGCCACCATTTCCGAGTCGGCGTGGATCAGCTTGTCCCAGGAGTTTTGCAGGTAGCTGCCCACGTAAGGCAGGCCGGTGATCCATTCCGGCAACGGCGGCAGGCCATGATCCATGACGCGGTCGGCCAGGCCGGACAGCTCGTCGATATGCGCGGAGATGCTGGCGCCGGCATAGACAAAGGGGCCCAGCACGATCACGGCGGCCAGCAGCACGCAGATCACGGCGGCCAGGCTGCGCCGGTTGCCCAGCCAGCGCGCCAGCACGGTATAGGGGTACCACGAGCTGAAGGCCAGGATGGAGCTCCACAGCAGCGCGGTGGTGAAGGGCGCGAGCACCAGCAGTGAGCCACCGATCAGGACGATCAGCGCGAAAATCGCAGCGAGTTTTTCAATCAGTTGGCCGGAATTCATCGGGTGCATCTCCTGGACTGCCGTGTGACGTGAACGCCGACAATATATAGGAAAACGCACGGGGTGCCGGAGGCGGGCAGCCAGGCAAGGCGGGAAAATGTTGCGTTGCGGCACACAAGCGGCCGCTACCGTGGCCGCGGGCCCTCGCCGAACGCCGCACGATGCCATGCCGCGGACACATCTTCCAGCGGGGCCAGAAAGCGGTCCGGCGCTGGCAGGCCGTGGCCGCGGCAGTGCGCGCACGCCCAAGTCCGCGCCGACCAGGCTCAGCACCGTTCCATTCCACCGCCGGGTTACGGGTCTGGAATAGCTGCATGGTGCAGGGGGGAAGGGGAGCCGAATATCACGGCATCGACGACGCCGAAGCGCAGATAGCCCTCCAGCCCTCCAGCCCTCCAGCCCTCCAGCCCGTCGGCCACGCTGCCGCGTGCCAGCTTACCCCGCTACCTGCTCCGGTCCACGCTCCAGCAACGCAGCGATCAGGTCCGATTGCGTGACGATGCCCAATAGCCGCTGCTGCGCATCCACCACCGGCATCTGATGCAGCCCGCCATCCGAAAACGCTCGCGCCAGCTCCACCATGGGCTGCTCGGGCCGGGCCGTAGCCATGCCGGTGTGCATCAGGTCGTCGGCGGAGCCGGCGCGCAACTGGCCCGCTGCCCCGGCGCGCGCGGCCAGCAGATCCGCCAGGCCGAGCATCCCAAGCAAGCGTCGCTGCCCATCCACCACCGGCAATGCCTGGATGCCGTGCCTGAGCAGCAAGGCCCGCGCTTCGCTCCCACTCTGTCCCGGCAGCACGGTCACCATGTCGCGCGACATGATATCCGCGCAACGCACGTCGCCAAAGCGCCGCCGATAGGCCCGCAATTGCGCGGCCACCAGGATTTCCTCCAGATCGTCTTCCTCGATGTCGAGGAATTCGCCGCGTGCCTTCAGTACTTCGTCAAGGTCGCTCCGGTTGAAACCCACGCGCTCGCTCGGCAGCGGATCGGCGGTGCGGTGCGGGTTGGCGTGCTCGGCCGGCCGGTGCGGATAGCGCCGCCGCAGCAGGTTGTTGAACAGCAGCGCCACCAGCAGCAACAGCATCGAGTTGACCGCCACCGGCACCACCACGAAGCCAAAGCCAAGCTGCGTCACCGCGGGGCCGCCAAACACCGCGGTGATCGCCACCGCGCCGCTGGGCGGGTGCACGCAATGCAGCTGGAACATGACGACGATGGCCAGTGCTACCGCCACGGCGGCGGCCAGCCCCTGTCCGGGAATCCAGCGGGCGCAGGCTACGCCGATCAGCGCCGCCACCAGGTTGCCGCCGATGATGGACCACGGCTGCGCCAGCGGGCTCGCCGGCACCGCGAACAGGAGCACGGCGGAGGCGCCCATCGGTGCGACGAACCAGGGGTTGAAGCCGCCAAGCAGGTGATGGCTGATCCATTCCGTCATCAACAGGCCAAGCAGGGCGCCAAGACAGCTTTTGACGCGCTCGCGCTTGCCTGCGGCGATCGGCGTGGGAACAAACGCGCGCAGCCACGCGCGTGCGCGCTCCGGCTGGAAGCCGGCTGGGGAATGGGCCTGGGATGGGGGCATCGGTTCTGGGCCTGATGTTGGTGGGGGCGGAAATGCGGAAAGGCGGAAAGCGGAGAAGGGCAAAGCAGGAAAAGGAGGCCAAAGTGCAGCCTT
Organism: Cupriavidus sp. 05N39; assembly: GCF_056397325.1. Taxonomy (NCBI): domain Bacteria; kingdom Pseudomonadati; phylum Pseudomonadota; class Betaproteobacteria; order Burkholderiales; family Burkholderiaceae; genus Cupriavidus; species Cupriavidus sp. 05N39. The sequence goes on along the minus strand of NZ_JBFTNE010000006.1, from coordinate 71,730 downwards.
CCCGTCTTGCGATCACATCCCGTCATCCAGCGCGCAAATATATCATGACGTGATACATTTCGTTTCCGGCGGAAAACGGTCCACAGCCGATCCGCGCTGCACCCCCGCCCTTTGCACGAGCCTCACCATGCACTTTGAAAAACGCGATTATTCGGTCAGCCGCCGTCTGCTCTTGCTAKCTGCGCTGGCACCCGTCATCGGCGCCATCAGCACGGCGGCGGCGGTGCTCCTGCTGAACCTGATCCGGTTCTTCACCAATCTGTTTTTCTACCAGACGCTGTCGCTGGCGGACCGCTCGCCGGCGCAGCATGCGCTGGGGCCGTGGGTGATCGCGGTGCCGGTGATCGGCGGTTTGCTGGTCGGGCTGATGGCACGCTACGGCAGCGACAAGATCCGCGGCCATGGCATTCCGGAGGCCATCGAGGCGGTGCTGTTCGGCAAGAGCAAGATGTCGCCGCGGGTGGCCGTGCTCAAGCCGCTGTCCTCGGGTATCGTGATCGGCAGCGGCGGGCCGTTCGGCGCGGAAGGGCCGATCATCATGACCGGCGGCTCGATCGCTTCGCTGCTGGCGCAGTATCTCCATCTCACGGCGGCCGAGCGCAAGACGCTGCTGGTGGCGGGTGCGTGCGCAGGGATGACGGCGATCTTCGGCACGCCGGTGGCGGCGGTGCTGCTGGCGGTGGAGTTGTTGCTGTTCGAACTGCGCCCGCGCAGCCTGCTGCCGGTCGCACTGGCGTGCGCGGTGGCGGGCTTCCTGCGCCCGTGGGTGTTCGAACCCGGCCCCTTGTTCGCCCTGCATACCCAGCCGGCCACAACGACGGCGCTGGGCTCATGCGTGATCGCGGGTCTGCTTTGCGGCGTGCTGGGCGCCTTGCTGACGCTGGCGCTGTACCGCACCGAGGACCAGTTCTCGAAGCTCAGGCTGCACTGGATGTGGTGGCCGGCGATCGGCGGGCTGGCGGTAGGCATCGGTGGCTTTTTCGAGCCGCGCGCGCTGGGTGTGGGCTATGACGTGATTGCCGACCTGCTGCATAACAGGATGGCGATCGGCGTGGTGGTGGCGTTGCTGACGGTCAAGGCGATCATCTGGGTCGCCGCGCTGGGCTCGGGCACCTCCGGCGGCGTGCTGGCACCGCTGCTGATGTTGGGCGCGGGCCTCGGTGTGGCGCTGGCGCCGCTGCTGCCCGGCGGCTCGCCCGAGCTATGGGCGCTGGTGTGCATGGCGGGCGTGCTGGGCAGCGTGCTTGGCGCGCCGCTGACCGCCATCGTCTTTGCCTTTGGCCTGACCCATGACAGCAATGCCTTGCTGCCGCTGTTGCTGACCACGGCCGTGGCGCACGGATTCACGGTGCTGACCATGAAGCGCTCGATCATGACGGAAAAGATCGCGCGCCGCGGCCTGCATATCTACCGCGAGTACGGCGTCGATCCGCTGGAGCGCCAGCACGTTGCCGACCTGATGACCACTGCCGTGCTGAGCGTGGATGGCGAGCAGCCGGTCGGCGCGCTGTGGCGGCAGCATTTCGGCGAGCACGCGCCGCATCGCGGCTATCCCGTGGTGTGCGGGGGGCGTGTGGTCGGCATGCTGGAGCGCAATGCCCTGCGCGGGCGCGAGGCATCCATGCAGACAGGGCGCACGCTGATGGCGCCGCTGCAGCCGCACCAGGTGCTGCTGCCGGCGCAGACCGCGCGCATTGCGGCCGGGCGCATGGCTGAACTCGGCGTCAGCCGCCTGCCTGTGGTGGCGGACCCGGAGTCCATGCGGCTGGTCGGCGTGGTCTCGCTGCGCGACCTGCTGCGCCCCAGCGGCCAGGTGCTGCATGAGGAGACCCGGCGCGAGCGCCTGCGCGGTGCCGCGGCATGACGGCGCTGAAGACGCTGAAGGCGCACCTTCACAACTTGTAACTGGACAGCAGGATGCTGGTCTCCGTCGCGGCGATGCCGTCAATCAGGCGGATGCGGTCCAGCGTGCGGTCGAACGCTTCCAGCGAATCCGCGCGCAGCTCGGCAATGATGTCCCAGCGCCCGTTGGTGGTGTGCATGGCCTGCACGTTCGGTTCGCCGCGCAGCGCCTGCAGCACCGCGCGGGCTTTGTTGCCTTCCACGGCGATGGTCATCCAGGCACGGATGCGGTGCGCCTCGGCTTCCGGCTTCAGCCGCACCGTATAGCCAACAATCAGCCCTTCCTTTTCCAGTTTGTCGATGCGGTTCTGCACGGTGGCGCGCGAGACGCGCAGCGCCTTGGCGAGCGCGGTAGCCGGCATGCGGGCGTTGTCGCGCAGCAGGGCGAGCAACTGGCGGTCGGTGTCGTCCATGGGGTTCCTGTGCGTCGCTTTGACGAGGCACGCTTCGTGGTTGGCGATTCGCTAATTTTAGCTGGCGATTTGAGAAGCGCGGCAAGCAAATTGCACAATTTGCTGGCTTTTAGTTAGCGCCGCACTGCACCAGAATGCAGTCATTCACTGACCCCGCAACCAACCATCCCAAAGGAGCCAGCGTGACCAACCAGCCCACCATCCTGCTTGTCGAGCCCACCTACTACGATGTGTCCTACAGCATCAACCCGTGGATGGACCCCGGCCTCTGGGCGCGCGACCCGCGTGGCATGCACCGCGACGCGGTGCGCTCCTTCGCGTCCTTGCACGCGGCCCTGCAGGCGGCTGGCTTCGCGGTGGAGACCGCGCCCGGCGCGCCCGGCCTGCCCGACATGGTGTTTCCCGCCAATGCGGCCGTGGTGCTGGATGGCCGCGCCGTGCTGGCGCGCTTTCGCTATCCGCAACGCGCCGGCGAGGAAGCGCCCTTTGCCCGCATCTTCGAAGGGCTGCGCGAGCGCGGCCTGATCGACTCCATCAGCCTGCTGCCCGAGGGCTGCTACCAGGAAGGCGCCGGCGACTGTATCTGGGATGCGGTGCGTGGCCACTTCTGGGCCGGCTTCGGCCCGCGCTCGTCGCGCGCTGCGGCCGATGTGATGGCCAGCGAGTTCGGGCGCGAAGTGGTGGCGCTGGAACTGGCCACCGAGCAAAGCTATCACCTCGACGTGTGTTTCTGCCCGCTGTCCGGCGGGGAGATTCTCTACTATCCGCCTGCCTTTACCCAGGATGCGCTGCGCACGCTGCGCGAGCGCGTGCCGGCCAGCCTGCGCATCGAGGCGAGCGAGGACGACCTGCGCCATTTCAGCGTCAATGCGGTCAACCTGCACGACCAGGTGGTGATGACGCGCACCACACCGCACCTGCGCGCCGAGCTGGGGCAGCGCGGCTATCAGTTGCGCGAGGTGGACCTGTCGCCGTACATGCTCTCCGGCGGCGGCGCCTACTGCATGACGCTGCGACTCGATCGCACCAGTACGGCGGTCCAGGCGGGCGGTGTGGCCGACGGCGCCGCGCAGGCCGCGGTCGCCGCATGAGGCATGAGGCCTGGTGCCCGGCAAGAAGAACGGAACAGGACCGAACCACACAGGGAGAACACCATGAAGGAGATCGCCATGACCCGCTTTCTGGACGCCGCCGATGTCGCGGCGCTGGTGCGCGAGACGGGCGTTGCCAACGCCATCGCGCAGATGGCGCACCATATCCGCCAGGACTTCGCGCGCTGGGACGCATTCGATAAATCCGCGCGCCTGGCTTCGCACTCGGTCGACGGCGTGATCGAGCTGATGCCGGTGAGCGACGGCGTGCAGTATGCGTTCAAGTACGTCAACGGCCATCCGCGCAACGCGCAGAACGCCATGCCAACGGTAATGGCCTTCGGCGTGCTGGCCGAGGTGGCGAGCGGCTTTCCCTTGCTGTTGTGCGACATGACCCTGGCGACCGCGCTGCGCACCGCCGCCACCTCCGCGCTGGCAGCGCAGGCGATGGCGCGGCCGGGCGCCGCCACGCTGGCGCTGATCGGCAATGGCGCGCAGGCGGAGTTCCAGGCACTGGCCTTCCACGGCATGGTGGGTATCCGCGAGATTCGCGCCTACGACATCGACCCTGCCGCGACAGCGCGGCTGGCGCGCAACCTGGCCGGCGTGCACGGGCTGAAGGTAGTGCCGGTGGACTCCGTGCGTGCGGCGGTGCAGGGCGCGGATATCGTCAGCACGGTGACCGCCGACAAGACGCGCGCCACCATCCTCACCCCCGACCTGGTCCCGGCAGGCGCGCATATCAACGCGGTGGGCGGCGATTGCCCGGGCAAGACCGAACTGCACCCGGACATCCTGCGCCAGGCGCGCATCGTGGTGGAGTACGCGCCGCAGACCCGCATCGAAGGCGAGATCCAGCAGCTTCCGCCGGATACGCCGGTGACGGAGCTATGGGAGATCCTGTCGGGCCGCGCGCCGGGGCGCACCGAGATGGGGCAGGTGACGGTGTTTGACTCGGTGGGGTTTGCGCTGGAGGACTACGCTGCGCTGCGCTGGCTATACGCCGCGGCGCACGCACATCACCGGGGCGGCCATGTCGAACTGGTGGCGATGCCGCCGGATCCTCGTAATCTCTACGGCTGGATGATGGATGCGGCGGCGCAGCAACCCGAACGGGAACCGCTCGTGGCGCTGGCCTGAGAGCGCACACGCAAAAACGCCGCAGTCGTTCGGTCACGAAACTGCGGCGTAAAAGCGTGCGGCATGGGGCGGGGCCACGCCCGCGGGTAGCGGGCCAGGCAAGCCGGGCGGCCGGATGATGGCCGGGCCACTGCGCCGGGCAGCGGCCTGCGCGATGCCTGGGAGGATCAGCCTGCGGCGCCGCGGGTCATCATCAGCTGGGCGCGCAGGAAGCCTTTGACTTCTTCCAGCGAGGGCGTCTTCAGGAAAACCATGATGCCCCATTGCTGCAGTGCGTCGGCCACGCCGTCATAGGCTTGCCGGTTGGTGATCACGGCAAAGATGACATTCTGGCGGGCAAAGAAATTCTGCAGCTTCTCGATGGTGGCCGACTCGGCATCGCTGAGTTCTTCCACGTAGTACAGCACCACGCGCGGATGCTGGCTGACCGAAGTAATGATGGTATCCACCACGTCCTCCACCACCACGCTTTTGAGGGGCAGGCCCCATTTGCCGAGTTGCGCGTGGATGCGCTGCGCTTCCTGGTGATTCGGGTGGAACACCACCAGGTCGAGTTCATGCACCGATGGCAGTTCCTGCCCCACGCGCGTGGCCAGCAGGCGATGCACCGTCTCCTTGTGTATGCGGCGGTGGCCGCCGTTGGTCTTCCAGGCTCCGAGTTCGCCGCGTTCCACCATCTTCTGCACCGTGCCCAATGACACATTGAGCAGCTTCGCGGCGGTACGCGTGCTGTAGTAAGGCTTCTCAGCCAGTTCTGAATCCAGTTTCATCCGTTCACCCGTTAACTAATAACACCGCACTGCAAGATAAACACGCAGCGACGGCGCGAACCTCCCGCGCCGGTTTGGACCCTGGCTATGAGACAACGCATGCAACGACGACAGTTGTCTGCCGGCACCATTCAGCCTCTAGCTTGGCTTGGCCCGGTAAATCGGGCGGCGGGAGCGCAGGCGCTCCTCGACCTTGCAATGGCGTGATCTGTGTCACAGGTGCCATCTTCTCCCAACGGAAGAGCCGGGGTCCAATCATATGCGCTAACGAACATAAGCTGCCAGACGGCTTGGCAAATATTTCGAAATCGCCTCGAACGCTCCCACTTCTGGCTTTAAACGCATATCGAAGCGTTTTGGCAGACACGTGCGCCGCGGAATTCATCGCAAACATTGCAGACATCTGAGGCGCAGCCGCCTGGCAGACAGGATCGCCAGCGGCGCGCGGCGTTTCCTGGCAAGCGGCGGGAAAGGCGAGATCGCCAGATGCAACACGAATGCTAGAAATGACTCCTCCGGCAACTACGCGCAGCCCGGGATTTGCCGCCGCCGCACCGGGGACGTTTTCTCCGGTGCGGCGGGGCCCGCGTGCAAAAAGGAGGCGACTGCGGTACGGGCCTGCACCGCGGCCGCCTGTCCCGGCAGCAAGCCAGGCGTCGCCCCGCACCGGCCGCGCCAGCCGTCGCGAGGACAAGAAGGCGCGCGGGAAGGGGTGAGCCTATGTTGGCGCGGCGCACGCGCCGCTTCGGTGCGGCAAATCACATAGCGGAGTGACGGGAACACCGAGGGAGCGCGGCGAAGAGCAGAGAGGCCAGGGGAGATGCAATTGCAGGTGCAGGTGCAGGTGCAGTTCAGTCGCCCCCGAGGCTGGCCAGCCTTCAGAGCTTGTACTTTCGCACCTTATCGAACAAGGTGGTCTTGGCAATCCCCAGCGCATCGCTGGCCCGGCTCAGATTCCCCTCGTGCCGGCGCATGGCCTCGGCAATCATGGCCCGCTCGAACTGCTCCACCGCTTGCGCCAGCGGCAGCGCCGCAGGCTCCGCCGTCCCCTGGTTCGGGTTGCATCCCAGCCCCAGCACATGCCGCTCGGCCAGGTTGCGCAGTTCCCGCACATTGCCCGGCCACGGATAGGCCATCAGCGCGGCCAGCTCCGTCGGAGTGGCGGGCAGGGCCTCGCGCTCGAACCGCAGCGCCGCCTGTGCGACGAAATGCTCGAACAGCGGCGGCACATCCTCGCGCCGCTCGCGCAGCGGCGGCAGTTCCAGCGTCACCACATTGAGGCGGTAATAAAGGTCGGCACGAAACTGCCCGGCCTGGGACAGCGCCTTCAGGTCCGCCTTGGTGGCCGCCACCACGCGGGTATTGACCGGCACCGGCGTGTTGGACCCGAGCCGCTCCACCACGCGCTCCTGCAGCACGCGCAGCAGCTTGATCTGCATCTGCATCGGCATGCTCTCGATCTCGTCGAGGAAGAGCGTGCCGCCTTCGGCGTGTTCGATCTTGCCGATGCGGCGCCGCGCCGCGCCCGTAAACGACCCGGCTTCGTGGCCGAAGATCTCGCTCTCGAACAACTGCTCGGGCAGCCCGCCGCAATTGATGGCGACGAAGTGGCGCGCGCGGCGCGAGCTGGCTTCGTGCAGGCAACGCGCCACCAGTTCCTTGCCGGTGCCGGTTTCGCCGTKGATCAGCACGTTGGCGGCGGTATCGGCCAGGTCGGCGATCAGCTTGCGCAGGCGTTCGATGGATGGCGAATGCCCGATCAGGCGCGCATCCAGCGTATCGCGCCCGGCCAGCTTGCGGCGCAGTTCGGCAACTTCCAGCACCAGCCGGCGCTTTTCCAGGGCACGCTGCGCGACTTCGACCAGCCGCTCCGGCGAGAACGGTTTCTCGAGAAAATGGTAGGCGCCCGCCTTCATCGCCTGCACGGCCAGGTTCACATCGCCGTGGCCCGTCACCATGACCACCGGCAACTCGTCGTCGCGCGCCCGGAGCGCGTTGAGCAGCGCCATGCCGTCGATGCCGGGCAGGCGGATATCGCTGATCACCACGCCGGGAAAACCGTCGCCGACTTCGCGCAGCGCGGCTTCGGCGCTGGCCACGGCGCGCGTGGGGATGCCTTCAAGGCGCAGGGCCTGCTCGCAGCCCAGGCGCACATCGGGATCGTCCTCGACGATCAGTACGGTCAGGCCCGTCGGGCTAGCCGCCATGGCTACTCTCCTTGTTCGTATGCGGCGTCTGCGGCGTTTGCGGCGTTTGCGGCCTGGCCAGCGGCAGCACCAGCGTGAAGCAGGCGCCGCCGTCGGGGTGATTGCTGGCGTCGAGGCTGCCGCCAAACTCGTCCAGGATGCCGGCCGACAGCGTCAGGCCCAGGCCCAGTCCCTGTCCTGCCGGCTTGGTGGTGAAGAACGGYTCGAACAGGCGTGCGAAGGCTTCCTCGGACAGCCCGGGGCCGTTGTCGCGAATGGTCAGGCGCAGCTTGCCGCCGGCCAGGTGGCTGCGCAGTTCCAGGCGCGGAGCGGCGTTGCCGGCAAGCGCATCGAGCGCATTGCCGATCAGGTTGACCAGCACCTGCTCCAGCCGGTTGGGGTCGCACGCCACCACCAGGCCCGGCTCGATCTGCCGGACCAGCTCGGGATGCACTGCCTGCAGGCGCGTATCGAGCAGGAACAGGGCGTTGTCGACGGCGTCGTCCAGCTGCGCCGCGCGCCCGCCGTTGCCGGGCTTGCGCGCGAACGACTTGAGCGCGCCGGTGATGCGCCCCATGCGTTCCACCAGGCCGATGATGGTGCCGAGGTTGGCCTGCGCGGTGGCGGTGTCGCCGCGCTCCAGGAATTTCTGGGTATTGCCCGACAGTGTGCGCAGGGCCGCCAGCGGCTGGTTGAGTTCGTGGGCGATGCCGGTCGACATCTGCCCCACGGCGGCCAGCTTGCCGGCCTGCAGCAGCCCGTCCTGGGCCTGGCGCAGGGTTGCCTCGGCGCGGATGCGCTCGCCGACTTCCGCCTGCAACTGCTGGTTGGCGGCGGACAGGTCGGCCGTGCGTTCCGCCACCTTGCGTTCGAGTTCGCCGTTGGCGGCCTCCAGCGCGGCGCGTGCGGCCAGCCGCTCGCCGGCGATGCGCCGGCGCACATTCCACGCCGCGCCCAGCAGCAGTACGAAGGCAGTCAGCACGCCCGCCAGCGCGGCCGTGTTGAGCGCGGCAACGCGCGCCTGGGAGGTATTCGATAGCAGCGTCAGGTGCCAGTCGGTGCCTACCAGTTCGGCCTCCTGCGAGAGCATGGGCGGGCCGCGCCGCAGGCGCACCAGGGCGTCGCTGTCGGACAGCTTGCGCACCGGCGTCAGCTCCAGCGGGGGCAGCGTGGCGCGGTTGTATTGCAGGTTGCGCAGCAGCCGCTCGCGCAGTTCGGGCGCGAGCGGTTTGATCGTGGTTAGTTTCAGGGAGGGGTCGGAAGCCAGGATCACCACGCCGTTCTCGTCGGTCAGCAGCATCTGGGTATCGGCGCCTTGCCAGCGGTTCTCCAGGGGCTCCAGGCCGACCTTGACCACCGCCACGCCAATCGGGCGGCTACGGTCGCCCAGTGGCGCGGACAGGTAGTAGCCGGACTCGCTGCGGGTGGTGCCGACCCCGTAGAAACGGCCGAGCTGGCCATCGACAGCGTCGCGGAAGTAGGGCCGGAAGCTCAGGTCTTCGCCGAGGTAGCTGTCGGGACGCTGCCAGTTGCTGGTGGCGAGCACGCGGCCGCGCGCATCGAGCACGAACACCGCGCGGGTGCCGGCGCGGGCGTTGATGGCGGCCAGGTAATGGTTGGCTGCATCGACCCGCGCCGCGTCGCCGGGGCGGGCCAGCAGGGCGTCGATCTTGTCGTCCAGCGAGAGCAGGCTGGGCACGTAGTCGTAGCGTGCCAGCTCGCTCGTCAAGGCCTGGCCGTACAGGCGCAATTGCACCTGGCCGCGTTCGCTCTGGCGAGCCAGCGCGTTGTCGTAGCTGTAGCGGTAGCCCAGCGAGCCGGCCAGCCCGACCAGCGCCGCCAGGGCCAGCATCGCCAACAGCGGTATCCACTGACGCAGGCGGCCGGCGCGGGGCGGGGTGGCTTGCTGGGCACCTTGCGGTGGTGCGTGCGAGGGGAGTGGGCCGGTCATGGGGCGGGCGGAATGCGCAAAGCGAAGGCGAAGAATCTCGGGCGCGGATAAGCGGGCGATGAATCGCGGGCAATGAACCCGACGGGTTAAGACGAGGCGCGGGAAAAAGCGCACGCGTGCAAAAGTGCAGTGGCGGCGCCCGCGGCAACCCCGTCTTTTACCACACCGCGCAATCCGGGCGCCTGAAAGCAAAAAGGCCCGGCCACCTGATCGGTGGCCGGGCCTTGGCGCGCTGGCAGTGTTACTTGCCGGCCAGGACCTGAACGGGTGTCAGGCCGCGGTTGCCGTCGGCAGCGGGTTCATCCGCTTCTTCGGGCACCGGCGCGCCGATGGCGCCTTCGCTTTTGGCGACGACGGTTGTGGCAATGGCATTGCCAAGCACATTGGTAACGGTGCGGCCCATGTCCAGCACATGGTCGATGCCCAGCACCAGCAGGATGCCCGCTTCAGGCAGGCCGAACATCGGCAGCACGGCGGCGACCACCACCAGCGAGGCGCGCGGCACGCCGGCGATGCCCTTGCTGGTGACCAGCAGCACCAGCAGCATGGTGATCTGTTGCGAGAGCGACAGGTGGATGCCGTACACCTGCGCCACGAACAGCGCGGCGAAGGAGGTGTACATGATCGAGCCGTCCAGGTTGAACGAGTAGCCCAGCGGCAGCACGAAGCCGGTGATGCGCTCCTTGACGCCAAAGCGGCCCAGTTGCTCGATCACCTTCGGGTAGGCCGATTCGCTGCTGGCGGTGGCGAAACCGATCATCAGCGGCGCGCGCACCATCTTGAGCAGGCGGAACACATCGCGGCCCAGGAAGTAGTAGCCCCCGGCGATCAGCGCCACCCACAGGAGCGCCAGCGACAGGTAGACCGCGCCCAGCAGCTTGGCGTACACGACCAGCACGCCCAGGCCTTCGGCGGTGATCACCGCCGCGACCGCGCCGAATACGCCGACCGGGGCGAAGGCCATCACGTAGTTGGTGATCTTCAGCATCACGTGCGAGAGGCCCTCGATGCCGGCCAGCACGGGTTTGCCCACGCCGTCCTTGAGCGTGCCGAGCGCAAAGCCGAAGAACAGCGAGAACACCACGATCTGCAGGATCTCATTGGTGGCCATGGCCTCGACGAAGCTCTTGGGGAACATGTGCGAGATGAAATCGCGCAGGTTGAGCGCCCCGGTCTTCAGGTTGGAGGCGGCATCGGCCGCCGGCAGCGCCAGGTTCATCCCGTCGCCCGGCCGCAGCACATTGGCCATCAACAGGCCCAGCAGCAGCGAGGTGATGGAGGCGGCGATAAACCATGCCATCGCCTTCATGCCGATGCGTCCGACAGCCCTGCCGTCGCCCATGCTGGCGATGCCGCTGACCAGGGTGGCGAACACCAGCGGCCCGATGATCATCTTGATCATGCGCAGGAATACATCGGTGAGGATGGACAGGTTGTTGGCGATGGATTTGGCCGCGGCAGGGTCAGGAGCCAGGTTGTGGGCCGCCGTGCCGGCCAGCACGCCGAGCAGCATCGCAATGAAAATCAGGGTGGGCAGTCGGTTCAGTTTCATCAGAATTCAGGCCGATGCGTCCAGCCAGTGGCCGGACGGCTATTTTGCGGGGGGTGGCTGGCAGCCTTCTGGCATGGCGCCGCGGTCCTTGGGGGGGGGCGCCATACGGCCTCAGCCGGGAAAATCAGCGAATCGGGGCGTCCGGGAATCCAGGCGAGCCTGGCATCCGGGGGCCAGCCGATCAGCGGGGCAGTGCGTGCCCGGTGCCCGCCGCGCTGGCGGGCAAGATTGGCAAGGCGGGGTCTGACAATGTTTCCTCCATTGTTTTTGGCTCGGGGCGGCGCGGGGGAGCCGACCGTCAACCTGTATCGCCACTTGGGGCGGGCGCATACCTCGCACGAGGCGTGCCAGGCCAGCGGCGCCGCCGGCACCGGCTAAGCCACTGAAAAACAAGGGGAAATTAATGTGATCCCGGCGCGCGGTTCGGTTTTCCGTGCGTGCTGGCGCAAATCGCGTTCGGAAATCCGAACGCGATCACGGGTGACAAGTGGTGAAGGGGGCATGTGGCGGCGTGTGAGCCGCCGGCAACCCATCCGCGCGAGTGATCTAGCCGTTATTCACCGGCTGGGTCGGGCAGCTTTCCAGGAACTGTTCCAGCGGCATCGGCCGCCCGATCACATAGCCCTGGGCGTAATCCACGCCGATGGCGCGCAAAGCCTGCAGGGTCAGTTCGTCCTCCACGGATTCGGCCACCGTGAGCATGCCCAGGCGATGRCCGATGTCGTTGATGGAGCTGACGATCTCGCGGTCCACCGCGCTGCCGGCGAGATGCCGGATGAAGCTGCCGTCGATCTTGAGGTAGTCGACCGGGAACTGCTTGAGATAGGAGAACGAGGACAGGCCCGCGCCGAAGTCGTCCAGCGCGACGGTGCAGCCGGCGGTGCGCATTTCGGTCACCAGGCGATTGGCCGCCGCCATGTTGTTGATCAGCGCGGTCTCGGTGATCTCCAGCTGGATCCGGGTGGCCGGCAGCACCGATTCGTGCAGCTCCGCATGCAGGAACGGCAGCAGGAAGGGCTCGCCCAGCGAGTTGGCGGACAGGTTGATGGCCACCGTGAGCGAGGGCACCGCGGCCAGGCGCTCGCCGAATTCGCTTAGCACGTGGTGGATCACCCAGCGGTCCACGTGGCCCATCAGGTCGTAGCGCTCGGCGGCGGGGATGAACGCCCCCGGCATGACCAGCTTGCCCTGTTCGTCGACCATCCGCACCAGTATCTCGATATGGCTGCCTGGCGCGCTGTCATCCTGCAGCGCGCGGATCTCCTGCGCGAACAGGCGGAAACGGTTGGCATCCAGCGCGGAGTGGATGCCGGCCGCGACCTGCAGTTCCTGGTGGTGGCGCTGGGCATCGCTTTCGTCGCGGCGGTACACCGAGACGCGGTTGCGCCCGGCCGCCTTGGCGGCGTAGCAGGCCACGTCGGCGCGGCTCATCAGTTCGCCCATCGGTGGCGTCTCGTCGTCGATGGCGGTGATGCCGATGCTGGCCCCCACATCGTAGACGCGCCCTTCCCAGGGGAAGCGCTGGCTGCGGACGGCATCGATGATCTTCTGGCACACGTGCTCGGCCTGGTCCACGCTGCAGTCCTTGAGCAGCAGCGCGAACTCGTCGCCGCCCAGGCGCGCGAGCAGGTCGTCGGGCCGCACATGGTGGCGGATCACATGGCCAAGCTCGCGCAGCAGCACGTCGCCGGCGGCGTGGCCGGCGGTGTCGTTGACGATCTTGAAGCGGTCCAGGTCGATAAAGCACAGCGCGTGATGGCGTTGCTGCATGCGCGCGGCCTCGCAGGCCTCGCGCAGCCGCTTCTCGAACCAGATTCGGTTGGGCAGGYCGGTCAGCGCATCGTGCGAGGCCGAATGGGCCAGCTCGCGCTGCAGCGCGCGGGCGCTGGTGATGTCCTGGAACACCAGCACCGCGCCGATGACCTCGCCGGACGCGGTGCGCACGGGCGCGGCCGAGTCCTGCACGTCGTGGCGGTCGCCGGTCAGGCTTTGCAGCACCGCGCCGTCCTGCAGGTAGACCGGGCGCAAGGTCTGCAGGCACTGCGCCACCGGGCTCGGGATCGGCAGGTTGCTGTGCTCGTCGACGATGCGGAAGATGGATTCGAGCGGCTGGCCGGCGGCGGACTGCATGGTCCAGCCGGTAAGCTGCTCGGCGATGGGGTTCATGAACGTCACGCCCATGGCGGCGTCGGTGCAGATCACCGCGTCGCCGATCGAGCGCAGCGTGATATGCAGGCGCTCCTTCTCCTCGAACAGCGCGTCGGTGAGCCGGTGCTGTTCGGTGATGTCCCAGTTGGTGCCGATCATGGTCAGCGCGGTGCCGTCGTCCTCGCGCAATACCATCGCCATGGCGCGGATATGCCGCACCTCGCCGTCGGGGAGCAGGATGCGGTATTCGGTATCGAAGGAGCGCACGCCACGCACGGCGTCGCGCATTTCGCTGCGCGCCTGCTCGACGTCCTCCGGATGCACCATGGCGATCCAGCGCTTGATGTCCGGCGTGCCGCGCGCGGGATCGACGCAGTGCAACGCGTGCATGCGCGCATCCCACTCGATGGCGCCGCTGGCGATGTCCCACTCCCAGATCCCCACGCCACCCGCTTCCACGGCCAGCTGGGTCCGGCGCGACAGCGCCTCGAGCTTTTCCTGCGCGGTCTTGCGTTCGTCGATGTCCTCCACCTGCGAGATGAAATGCAGCGGCTTGCCGCTGACCTCGTCATGCACCAGGGATACCGCCAGCAAGGTCCAGCGGTAGCTGCCGTCCTTGTGGCGGAAGCGCTTTTCTATCCGGTAGGACTCGATTTCGCCGGCCAGCAGCCGTTCGACCTGGTGCATGTCGGGGGCGAGATCGTCCGGGTGGGTGATCATCGGGAAGGGCAGTTCGGCGAGTTCGCCGGCCTCGTAGCCGAACAGGTCGCAGATGGCGCGGTTGACCTGCAGCCAGCGGCCGTCCAGCCCTACCAGCGCCATGCCGATGGCCGAGTGCTCCATGGCCTGGCGAAAGCGCCGTTCGCTGCCGCGCAGCTCGCTGCGGTCGCGCCGGTTCTGCTCCAGCAAGAAGGCGATGCAGACCGGGAACACCATGATCAGCGCGGTCGACAGTTGCACCGACTGCAACAGGAAGGGCTCGTTCGGGCCCTGCCCCAGCGAGGCCGTCACCAGCCCCAGCGCCACCGTGGCGCAGATTGCCAGCAGCGTGAGCAGGGCGGTAGCGAAGGGATTGGTCATCAGCGCCGCCAGCACCAGCGGCAGCGCCATTACCACGAAGGGCTCGTTGCTCTTGTATAGCGCCACGGCGCCGACGGCCAGGCACAGCGCCAGCAGCGCGGCGAAGCGGGGCAACCGCGCGCGGCGGAAGGTATCGCCGACGCGCTCGCGCGTGACCGACACCATCAGCGGCAGCAGCATCACGATGCCCATCGAGTCCGCCGTCCACCAGGTCCACCACACCGAAGCAAAGCCGCTGTGGTGGGCGGTGCTTATGGTGGCGGCGCCGATCGTGGCGCCTACCGCCGGCCCCAGCGTGCCGGCGGCGCCGAGGGTCAGCCCGAAGCGCGCCAGCGGACCTGGCCGGGATAGCGTGGCGCCGCTGGTCATGGCGCGCACCAGCCAGGCCGAGAAGGCGATTTCGGCCACGTTGCCCAGCGCCAGCGCCACCGCAACGGCGGGGAAGTCGCCCATGGCCGCATTGGCCAGCACGCCGGCCACCAGCATGCCGGCCAGCAGCCAGGGCGCATCGCCGTGCCGCTGATGCAGCAGGATGCCGAGGCCGAACGCATTGGCCAGCCAGAGCATGGCCACATTGCCCGGATAACGAGACACGGCAAGGCCGGCCAGGGCCAGCAGGAAGAAGCCGAGGGCGGCCAGCAACACACGCTGCCAGCGCGGGCAGTGAATGGGCAAGGGGCGGACTTCCAAATCTGGCGTCATGTCGCGTCAGCCTGCAGCTGCGTTTTGAAAAGGGGAGCGATGGCGGGGTGTTGCGGCAAGTTGCACGCGCGGCCCAGCCTAATCGACCAATATAGCGGCGATATGCCGGGAGCACGAGGCGATAAGCCCAGGTGTGTTCCCGCTGTTCGCACTAGCGCGCCGCGCGGTTTTGCGGTATGCAAGCCGGCGCAGTGGCTCCCGAACGGCGCCGGCGGCCAGGCTGGCGCCGTGATGCACGGCGCGTATCGTCCAGGTCCCGCGGCCATTTCGGTTAATGCCCCCCCTGAGGAGGGGTATCGCGGAAGACTTCATCCACGATTACCTCGCGCGTAATCGCGCACGGCGCTGCGCGAGCCGATGATATGGACAGCTTCCTCACTCAACCCAAGGAGAACGCCATGTCCGAATCGGATCGCACCGCCGCTACTGCCACTTTCGCCGCCCCCGACCTTGCCGCGCTGGCCGACTGCTATCTCGCGGCCTGGAACGAAACCGATGCGGCGCGCCGGCGCGCGCTGATCGGCAGCACGTGGACCGAGTCCGCCAGCTACGCCGACCCGCTGATGCGCGGCGATGGCCACGCGGGCATCGACGCCATGATCGCCGCCGTGCAGCAGCGCTTTCCCGGCTTTCGCTTTACGCGCGTTACGCCTGTCGATGCGCACGGCGGCAACCTGCGTTTTACGTGGGAGCTGGCGCCGGCGGGGGCGGCCGCCGTGGTGGTAGGCACTGACTTTGCCACGGTGGCGGCCGATGGCCGGCTGCAGAGCATGACCGGCTTTATCGATCGCGCGCCGGAAGGCCTGGCGTGAGCGTGAGGCAGCCTGCGCTGTCTCTGTCTGTCACGCCCTCACGCGCCTGCCCTTGGGCGGCGCGTGGCGAAGCGGCCGGCGAGGCGCCTGCCTGTTGCCATCGCCGGCAACTCCACCCAGCGATGCAGCAGCATGGCAAGGCCGAGCGCCAGCGCCGCGTCGATGGCGAAACGCGTGAGCTGCAGGCCCACTTGTTCCGGCGCCAGCTCCGGCATCAGCCGCTTCACGGCTTCGATCACCGTGGGATGGGTCAGGTAGAGCGCGTACGATAGCTCGCCCAGCCATACCAGCGAGCGCGGCACGCGCAGCAGGCCTGCGTGCTCGGCCGCCACCGCGCCGAACAGCAGCGCGCCCGCGGGCAAGCCGCGTCCCGCCAGGCTGAACTCCGGCTCCACCAGCCACAGCGAAAGGGCGAAGCTGCCCACACCGATTGCCAGCAAGGCGATGGCCACGCGGCGCGTGAATCGATGGCGCGCGCGCGCGTAGACCCATGCCAGCGCGCAGCCGAGCGCGAATTCCAGCACCAGCGGATTTGCGATCATGGCCACCCACGTCGAGGTGAACGGGTAGAGATGCGCCGGGTCGGGGTCCACCGCGCCGAAGCGCCACCAGGGCAACAACAGCGTGGTGCACCCCAGCACCGCGGCCACCACCAGCAGCGCCCGGCGCCGTGCCACCAGCAGGCCGAGCGCGAAGATCGCATAGAAGGCCATCTCGTAGTTGAGCGACCAGCCCACGTACAGCGCCGGATAGCCGAAATAAGGCGGGTCCTCGTGCGCGACCGGCAGGAAGGCCAGCGAACCGGCGAACACCGCCAGGCTCACCGGATTGAGCGTGAGCGCGTGCAGTGCCGACATGATCCAGTACGGCGGCGCAAGCCGGCAGGCGCGGCGGATGGCGAAAACCAGCGCCGGTTCGGGCTCGGTGCGCCCGAGCACCGCCACCCAGGCGATGATGAATCCGCTGATGACGAAGAACACATCCACGCCGACATGGCCGCGCTTGATCACATGTTGGGTGAGCCACGCCAGCAGCGGGAACTGTTCGCCGCCCAGGCGCAGGCCCGAGTGATAGACCAGCACGTAGGCCGCGGCCAGCCCGCGCAGCGCCTGGATGCTGTCGAGCGTGGCGGGCGCCGCATTCGCCACCGGGCGGCTGGCGCGGCTGGGTGCCGGGAGTGCTGCGGCCGGGGCGGGCTCAAGAGGGGGGCGCGATCCGGAAGGCAACATGGTGGTGGATGATTCGGGCACGAGTCCGGGCTTCCGTGTGGCTGGCTGCCGATAAGAAGCAGACTGCCAGCCTCGCAGCCAAGTTCGCTGCGTCCCTGGGGCCGGTGCCCCGTACTGCACGCGTACGCCCTTTTTGCACTATTCTCAGAAAGTTGCATGGCGCCCGCGCCGAGGCATGGGCGGACGCCGCTCACCGGCCGCCGGCGGCCCGGTGCGGCAGGAGTCAACCTCTGCACCATGCCGGGGCGGACCAGGGCAAACAGACCCAAGGAGCATCCCCCATGACCACGCTAGTTATCAACGGCAAGCCTGTGCAGGTAGACGTTGATCCTTCCACGCCCCTGCTGTGGGCGCTGCGCGACAACCTCGGCATGACCGGCACCAAGTTCGGTTGCGGCATGGCCGCGTGCGGCGCATGCACGGTGCACGTAAACGGCCAGGCCACGCGCAGTTGCGTGACACCCGTCTCGGCCGCGCAGGGCGGGCGCATCACTACCATCGAAGGCGTTTCCGGCGACAAGGTCGGCCGCGCGGTGCTCGATGCCTGGATCAAGCATGACGTGGCCCAGTGCGGCTACTGCCAGAACGGCCAGGTCATGAGCGCGATAGGGCTGCTGCGCACCAAGAAGCACCCGAGCGACGCCGACATCGACCAGGCGATGGCCGGCAACCTGTGCCGCTGCGGCACCTACCAGCGCATCCGCGCGGCCATCAAGGACGCGGCGCGCGCGCTGGCTTAAGGGGACAAGGGGACGACACCATGCGAATCAGACAACTCGAAGCGCTGGCCGGCGGCAACCCCCGGGGCACCGAGGCTGCCGGGGCCGCCGCCACGCTGGACCGCCGCGGCTTTCTCAAGCTGACCGGCTTTGCCGGCGGCGGGCTGGCGCTGGGCGTGCTGCCCGTGCCGGCCGCGCTGGCGCAGGAAGGCGGGGCGCCCAAGGCGCCGCCTTCTCCGCCACAGGCTTTCCTGCTGATCGCGCCGGACAATACGGTCACGGTAGCGGTCAACCGGCTCGAATTCGGCCAGGGCGTGCATACCGCGTTGCCGATGGCGCTGGCCGAGGAACTCGACGTGGACTGGCGCAATGTGCGCGCCACGCTGGCGCCCGCCGGCGACGCCTACAAGGATCCCGCTTTCGGCATGCAGATGACCGGCGGCTCCACCGCGCTCAATCACTCCTTCCAGCAATACCGGGAGCTGGGCGCGCGCGCCCGCGCCATGCTGGTATCCGCGGCGGCAAAGCAATGGGAGGTCGATCCGTCGAGCTGCCAGGTGGCGCTGGGCGTGGTCAGCTCCGGCAGCCATCGCGCCACCTTCGGCGAACTGGCAAAGGCGGCCATGGCGCTGCCGGTGCCGCAGCAGGTGACGCTCAAGGATCCGGCGCAGTTCAAGCTGATCGGCAAGCCCACGCGGCGCCTGGACGCGCGCGGCAAGCTGGATGCCAGCACCGCCTTCGGCATCGACGTGCGCCTCAAGGACATGGTCGTGGCCGTAGTGGCCCGTCCGCCGCGCTTTGGCGGCAAGGTGAAGTCTTTTAATGCCGACAAGGCGCGCGCGATCAAAGGCGTGGCCGATGTGATGCTGGTGCCCGTGGATCGCGGCGGCACCGGCGTGGCGGTAGTGGCGGACGGCTACTGGCCGGCCAAGCAGGGGCGCGATGCGCTGGAGCTCGTATGGGAGGACGCCGGCTCCCGCGCTTCCACCAAGGCGCTGTTCGCGCAATACAAGACGCTCGCCGCATCGCCCGGCACGGTCGCGCTGCGGGGCGATACCGGCGCCATGTCGGGCGCCGCGCGCACCATCGAGGCGGACTATGAATTCCCCTACCTGGCGCACGCGCCGATGGAGCCGCTGAACTGCACCATGCAGGCGGAGCTGACCGGCAAGACAGTGCAAAGCGTCAAGGTATGGGTGGGGTCGCAGTTCCAGACCGTGGACCAGGCCGCCATCGGGCGCGTGCTCGGGCTGCCACCGGCCAAGGTCACGCTCAATACCATGATGGCGGGTGGCGGCTTCGGCCGGCGCGCCGTGCCCACCTCCGATTATCTGGTAGAGGCCGCCAACGTCCTGCTGGCCTGGGTCAAGAACGGCCATGACGAGCCGCTCAAGGTGATGTGGAGCCGCGAGGACGATATCCGCGGCGGCTACTACCGGCCGCTGCATGTGCATCGCGCGCGCATCGGCATGGACGCGAAAGGGCAGGTGCTCGGCTGGCAACACACCGTCGTTGGCCAGTCGATCCTCGCGGGCACGCCGTTCGAGGCCTTCATGGTCAAGGGCGGGGTGGACGCGACCATGGTCGAGGGCATCGTCGAGAACGACTACGGCTTCCCGCTGCAGTTGTCGGTGCACCACCCGCAGGTGGACGTGCCGGTGCTGTGGTGGCGCTCGGTAGGTAACACGCATACCGCCTTCGTCAAGGAAACGCTGGTCGACGAAATCGCGGTGAACGCCAGGCAGGATCCGGTGGCGTACCGCCTTTCCCGGCTGGACGGGGCAAAGCACGCGCGCCATCGCGCGGCGCTGGAGCTGGCGGTGCAAAAATCCGGCTACGGCAAGCGCAAGCTGCCCAAGGGCCAGGCCTGGGGCGTGGCGGTGCACGAGTCGTTCAATACGGTGGTGGCCTATGTGGTGGAAGTGTCGCTGGTGAAGAACGAGCCGCGCGTGCATCGCGTGACCGCCGGGGTGCATGCCAACCGCGTGGTCAATCCCATGTCCGCCGAGGCGCAGGTGCAGGGCGCGTGCGTGTTCGGACTGGCGATGACGCGGCCGGGCTTTGCCATCGAGATCGAAAACGGCGCGGTGAAGAACAGCAATTTCCCCGACTATCCGCCGCCGCGCATCACCGATGCGCCGGTGGTGGATGTGTTCTTCGTGCCCTCCGGGGATCCRCCCACCGGGCTGGGCGAGCCGGGCGTGCCGGCGATTGCGCCGGCAGTGGCGAACGCGTTGTTTACGCTGACCGGCAAGCGCCAGCGGCAGCTGCCTTTTGTGCTGGGCTGAGCGGGCGCGGGCTCAGGGCGCGTGGCTGTCGCCGGCCGCGCGCCAGGCCTGCGTGAAGCGCAGCAAGTCGTCGGCGGACGCATCGGTGACGGCGGCGTAACGCATGCCGTCCGCGTCCCAGGTGGCGAGCTGGTAGCCGTTGCGTGCCGTCATCTCGGGCGGCGCGCGGTTGCCGCGAGCGCCGGTGTTTGTCCTGTCCGGTTTGTCGTCAGTCTGCAACGGCAGCACGAAGACATCGATGGGGTGCTGGTTGCGGCGGTAGACCAGCACGGCGACCGCCCTTCCGTGCACGTAGTCAAGCCGCCCCCCGACCAGCGGAAAGCCTTGCGCGGCCAGATCCCGCACGGTCGGCGCGTAGTCGATCCTGCCGTTGAACCAGGGCTTGACCGTGTGCCGGTCCGATGAGGCGACATCGATCGTGTGCCCCGAGAGCAGCGCGCGCACATGGCTGCTGACCGTCTCGCCTTGCACCGATTGCTCAGGCCCGTCGTTTAGTGCGTACCGGACCATGCTGACGCCCAGCGTCGCCACCGTGAGTGTCGCCATGGCGGCATTGGCGGCCGGGCTCCATTCGAAATAGCGCCGTATCCGTTGCCACCAGGCGCTGGCGTTGCCGGARGATGCCGTGACGCCACCGCTGCCGGCAAAACGCTGCGCCGGCTCCGCGGGGCTGGTGGCCTGCGCCTGGGCCAGTGCGGCGCTCAGGCTCGCGCGTAGCGCCGGGCCGGCACGATGGTAGGGCGCATGCGCGCGCAAGGCGGTGCCCAGCTCGCGCAGTTGGGCTAGTTCGGCGGTACAGCCCGCGCATTGCGCCAGGTGCCGTTCCAGACGCAAGGCATCGCCCGCGCCGAGTTCGCCGTCGGCACAGGCGTGCAGCAGCAAGCGCGCGTCAGTGCAGTTCATGGCCTGTCTCCCCGGCAGGTTGCGGCGGCGTTCCGTGCATGCCGGTTGCCGTGGCTGTCCTGCCCGTTGCCGGCGCGGCGGACAGGGTGCTTGCCGCGCCGGTGTTGCCGCTGGCGGTTCGCGTCCCCTGCGCGCGCAGGGCGATCACCGTCACCGCCAGCAGCTTGCGCGCACGGGCCAGTCGCGACATCACGGTGCCCAGCGGGATATCCGCGATGGTGGCGATGTCGCGATAAGGCAGATCCTCCAGTTCGCGCAGCACCAGGACTTCGCGGAAGGCCAGCGGGAGTTGCTCCAGCGCGAGATGCAGCAGGCGGACATCCTCGGCGCGCAACAGCCACTGCTCCGGGCCGTCGCCGTGGCCGTCCTGCCAGCCGGGCAGGGGCGTGCCATCGTAATGCGCGTCGTCGTAGCCCGCGCCGTCGCCCTGGCCAGGCTGATGCCGCTTGCGCCAGGCGGTGAACCAGGTATTGCGCACGATTGCCAGCAACCATGCGCGCGGCTGGTCGCCCCGGAAACTGTCGAAAAAACAGAAGGCACGCAGGCAGGCTTCCTGTACCACGTCATCCGCCTCGGCGGGATTGCCCGACAGCCAGCGCGCCAGGTTGTAGGCGGCGTCGAGATGCGGAAGCACCAGATCGTTGAATCGGCGGCGCCGGTCGGCTGCGTTCACGTCACTCCTTCGGCCCGACGGCCGGGCGGGCACATCGGTGCCGCTCGTCCTGTGTGCCTGTTTGTCAGCGTATACCTGTGACGCCCCGAGTTTATTCCCGATCGCCGTGTCCCACCGCGGAAAAAAATAGCGCGGGCGGCGGGAATAAACACGGCTTCGCTTCGGTATGACAGACATCCCCCAAGCCACGGATGGAGCCAACATGAAGCGAGCATGGAAACGGCGCGATTTCCTCGGGCTTGCCGCCTGCGCCGGCGGTGCGGTATTTGCGTCGGCCTTGCCCGGATGGGCGGCCGGGCGCGATGAAGCCTTTTACTTTGTCCAGCTGTCGGACGCGCACTGGGGTTTCCAGGGGCCGCCCAACCCGGATGCGCGCGGCACCTTGCCCAAGGCGGTCGCGGCGGTCAACGCGCTGGCGGAGCCGCCGGATTTCCTGATGTTCACTGGCGATCTCACGCATACCACCGACGATCCCGCCGAGCGCCGCCGGCGCATGCGCGAGTTCCAGTCCATCATCGCCGCGCTCAAGGTACCGGTTGTGCACCTGATGCCGGGCGAGCACGATGCCGGCCTGGACGAGGGCGCCGCCTACCGCGAGTTGTTCGGGCCCACGCACTATGTGTTCGACCACAAGGGCGTGCATTTCATCGTGCTGGACAACGTGTCGGATCCCGCCGGCCGGGTCGGCGCGGCGCAACTCGACTGGCTCGCCGCCGATCTTGCACGGCAGCCGCAGTCGGCCCGGATCGTGGTGTTCACCCATCGGCCTTTGTTCGACCTCTATCCGCAATGGGACTGGGCGACGCGCGATGGCGCGCAGGTGATCGAGCGGTTGATGCCGCATCCCAACGTGACGGTGTTCTATGGACACATCCACCAGGAGCATCACCATATGACCGGGCATATCGCGCATCACGCGGCGCGTTCGCTGATGTTCCCGCTGCCGGCGGCGGGGTCGCAGGCGCAGCGTTTGCCGCTGCCGTGGGATCCGGCGCAGCCTTATCGCGGGCTGGGGTGGCGAGAGGTGGAGGCGCGCCGCGCGTCGGGCGATCTCGGGATCGAGGAAAAGCCAGTCACGGGCTGAAGCGCGGTGGTCCGTCCATCGTGCCGGGGAAACAATCAGGAGTGGATCATGCCGGCAACACTGACACTACGGGAAGGAATCAGCCGCAGGCGGGCGCTGTGCTGCCTGCTTGCCCTGGCGGGCGGCGTGCCGCTATTGCATGGCGCGGCTGCCGAACCGCGGGTGATCAAGGTGCATGCGCGGAAGTTTGTCTTCACGCCGGACCGGATTGCGCTGCGCGCCGGTGAGCCGGTGGTGTTCGAGTTGACGGCGCAGGATGCGATGATGGGGTTTAGCGTGCCGGATTTCGGTATTCGTGCCGACTTGCCTCCCGGCAAGGTGGTACGGGTTCCGGCGATGGCGAAGACGGCCGGGACATTCGGGTTCCTGTGCGATATTTTCTGCGGGTCGGGGCACGAGACGATGAATGGGGTGATTGAAGTGACGTAGGGGGGCGCGACTCAGCGTCAAAGGCATAAAGTCAAATCTCGCCGATTTGTGCAGTGCGGTAGTTCGTCCCATGAGCGCAGTGACGACCGTTGCGCGACCACGCGCCGGATCGCTTGTGCGCATCCCTCAGCCGCGGCTTGTGCGAGCGGGCGCGGCCTGCACGCGCGTGTCGCGGCCTGTTGTAATCTTGTGTCATTGTGCGCCGGCATGCCCTGGCTGGTTGCTTTTGCCGCGCCTGCCGCGTAGAAAGTAGATGTCAGGCGGTCGCGGCGGGCGAGCTGCAGCAATCCCGACGGCCGGCGACGCACAATAACGATATCTGGACGACGAGCGGGAAGACGTGGCCATGGAGACCGATCAAGAAAGCACACTGACCTACGCGCTGCTGGCGGTGCCGGCGCGCGCCGCCATCTGCCGCGCGCTGCTGGATGCGGGTGACGCTGGCATGCCGGCCTCCGAACTGGCCGTCGTGGCCGGGCTGAGCCTGCCGCGCGCCAGCCATCACTTCCAGGAGCTGACGCAGGCCGACGTGCTGGCGCTCATCATCCGGGACCGGCAGGTGATCTATGCACTCAAGGCACGGCGCGCGGTGAGCCTGGCGCTGGAGTATCTCGACAGTAGCGGACTCTAGTCGCTCCCGGCCCACACCAGTTGTTCAGCCGGCGCCGGTCAAGCTGTCCGGCGCAGGATGCGTGCCGAATTCGCGCGCCGTCTCGCGGGCAAGCGCGTGCGGCGCGCTTTGGTTTTTTGTCTCGTTGTTTATGTTGTTCCGTATTGAAATCAGGTATCTATGTCCGCACTGGAAAGTCTGTTTGTCGCCCTCGAAGAGCGGGGCTGGGCTGTTTCCGACGACCTTATCGACAGCACGCTGGCCGCGCGGCTGCATGACGAGAGCCGCGCTGCGTGGGAGGCCGGCCTGTTCCACCCGGCCCGGATCGGGCGAGGCGAAGAGACGGCACGCGACGCCGGCATTCGCGGCGATTCGATCCTGTGGCTCGACGATGCGCCTGCCGGCACGGCCAGGCAGGATTTCCAGGCGTGGGCGGCGGCCTTTCGCGCGGATTTGAACGCCAGGTACTTCCTGGGTTTGAAGCGCGAGGAATTTCACTTCTCTCACTATCCCGTGGGCACGGCCTACAAGAAGCACATCGACCAGCATCGTGCGACCCTCCACCGGAAGATTTCGCTGGTGCTGTATCTCAATCCGCATTGGGACGAGCACGACGGCGGCGAACTCGCTCTCTACGCCCGGGACGGCGATGCCGCCGCACTGCACCGCGTGCTGCCGAAGCGCGCGCGGCTGGTGGTGTTTCGCAGCGACCTGGTCCCGCATGAGGTGCTGCCCTRCCACAAGACCCGCTGGGCGCTGACCGGCTGGTTTCGCACCGATCCCGCGTAGAACGCGCTTTATGTTCCAGGGGCTGCCGTCCCGCCAGCAAGTGTCCAATCCGAGCCCATGCACATGAGCCCACACCCGCAGTCGCACGAAGGCCATGCCGCCGCCAGCGGGCAGTTTTCCGCCGGGCTGGAAGCCCTGCTCAGATCGCATGCCATGCGCCGCCAGTTGGCGAAGGGCGAGGTGCTGTTCACCTACGGCTCCAACCCGGATGCGCTCTTCTGCGTCGAGCGCGGCGCTATCAAGGTCAGCAGCACGGCGCAAAACGGGCGCGAGGCTGTCCTCAGCCTGCTCGAAGCGGGGCAGTGGTTTGGCGAGGTCTCGCTGTTTATCGATGCGCATCGCGTGTACGACACCCGCGCCGCCGAGGCGAGCGAAGTGCTGGTGATTCCCGCGGCCACCTTCCATGCGCTGATTGCACGGGAACCGCGCTTGCTGATGGAATTCACGCAACTGATCTGCCGGCGCTACCGTAGCGCGCTGGAATGGATCGATGAGGTGATCCTGATGCCGTTCCCGGTGCGCCTGGCGCGGCGCCTGCTTGCCGTCGAGCACGCGCACGCGCTGTCGGCGCAAGGCATGCAAACGCAGGGCGGGCGCCCCGCGCTGAAGCTGTCCCAGGAGGAGCTGAGCCACATGCTCGGCGTGTCTCGCCAGAGCGTCAACCGGCAACTCAAGGACTGGGAGAAGCAGGGGGTGCTGCGCCTGGAATACGGACGCCTGATCCTGTGCGACAAAGCAGCGCTGCAGGCCATCGGCAGCGAGGCCGCGCCGGCACCATAGGCGTGGGCGGCATGGGCGGCATGTGCGGTGCGCATCCGCAACCGGCATCGCGCATCGTCGCAACATTGAAATAACCGGCGGCTAAGATCCGGCGGGGCCAGCAGATACTTCTCCCTCACGGGGATGGCAGGTTTTTTGACGAAATCCGTGTCTGCCTGGCCCCGCCCTCCTTGCTGTTGCGCGCTATTTCGAAGATGGGAGTTGCGCGCCGGCCTATTGGCGATCGTCCGCGGTCCCGGGATTGTTGCGTTTTCTGACGGTTGTTTTATTGCACCGCAAAATGTGTCCCGTTGGCCTTTATATAACGCGATACGGTATCCAGCGCCTATAATTATTGTGCGTCGCAGCAGTTCGCATGCGACCCTCGGAAGCCAGGATGGAGCGCGGCACGAAGCCACTGGTTTTCCGTCCTCCCGGCTTGTTCATGCATGCGCGCATGGCCACTACACGCCATGGCAGTGCCGGCGGCCTGCGTGTGCCGGTTTCCATCGCCCATCGCCGCAATGTGACGCCCGCCGGTCTCCACAAGACCCGTTCCGCGGCCGTGGCCGACCATCCGGACCTTGGCCGTCCATCAGCAATTAGCGATCAACAATCAGCAAGAGGAGCGCAATGTTGCCGTGTGAGCGATGCGAGCGCCAGGCCGGCAGGCCAGGACACCTGCCGCCCCACCCGGACCTGGAGGCCGCGCGGACAGACGCGCCGGCGGTGGGTGGCGCGGCCTATGTCTATCGATGCCGCCAGTGCGGCCATACCATGGTGCTGCGCAGCCCCAGCCCGGAAGTGCCGGACTATTGGGCGCTGGGCGGCGACGAGGCGCCCAGCGCCTGAGCGCCTGTCGGCAGGGCCGCCGCTCACCCTGTTGTTGGCGCCGCGGCGCCGTGCCATCATCGCGCAGCCGCGGGCGATGTCCTTGCCGCGCCGCATTCAACTGCCTCTCAACTTCAAGGCCGGCAAATTCCGCAGATGGATTGGAGCGATATCAAAGTCTTCCTGGCGATTGCCCGCGCCGGCACCCTCGGCGGCGCCGCGCGCATGACCGGGCAGACCCAGCCGACCATGGGGCGCAGGCTCAAGGCGCTGGAGGAGGCCGTCGGGCACGCCTTGTTCCAGCGCACCAGCGAGGGTTTCGTGCTGACCGACGAGGGCGCTGCCGTGCTCGCCCACGCGGAGCGCATCGAGGAGGAGGCCATTGCCTTCGAGCGCCAGTTGTCGGGCCAGGCGCGGGAACTCGATGGCATGTTGCGGATTTCGTCGTCGGACTGGTTTGGCGTGCACATGCTGACGCCAGTGATCGCGGACTTTATCCGCGCCCATCCACGCGTCGCGGTGGAACTGGTGACCGATGCGCGCCTGCTCAGCCTGGCACGCCGCGAGGCCGACCTGGTGTTCCGCATCCGCGCGTTCGACGAACCCGATGTCGTGCAGCGCAAGCTGATGCAGATGGACTACGCGCTCTACTCGGCGCCCGGTGTGGCGCCGCCGCGCCCCGGCGATGGCGAGGGCCATGCCCTGCTGACCCTGGATACCGGCCTGGCCGACCTGCCCGACGTGGCCTGGATGCGCAAGCTCCTGCCCGGGGCCAGGGTGGCGTTCGGCAGCAACAGCCGCGAGGCGCAGGCAAAGATGTGCGCGGCCGGCGCCGGGCTGGCGGTATTGCCCTGCCTGCTGGCCGAGCGCGTCGGAGGCCTGCAGGCCATCGATATGGGCGAGGCGCCGCCGCGGCGCGATGTATGGGTCGGCTATCACCGCGACCTGCGCCGGCTCGGACGGCTGCGTGCCTTCCTCGATGCCACCATCGAGCGCCTCGGCGGTGGCTAGCGCGGCGCGCGCTCAGTCCTTCGCAATTTCCACCACCAGCTTGCCGCTGGCCGTACCGTTTTCGATGGCCTGGTGCGCTTCGATCGCGTTGCCGAGATGCAACTGGCGCGGGTCGAGCCGCATGGTGAGCTTGCCGGCTTCGGCCAGCCGGGTGGCTTCGCGCAGGATTTCGCCATGATGGGCGCGGCCCTTGCCGGTCAGCAAAGGCATCAGTGTGAACACGCCCGAATACGTGGCGGCGCGGAACGACAGCGGCGCCAGCGAGTGCGTGCCCCAGCCCAGGCAACTGACCACATGGCCGCCATAGGTGCGCGCGGCCCGGAAGGCACTGTCCAGCACCGCGCCGCCCACGGTGTCGTAGACCACGTCGAAGCCTTCGCCTGCCGTATGTTCACCGACATACTGTTCGACCGATGCCGTCGCGAAGTCGATCGCGGTGGCGCCATAGCTTTCGATGATCTCCCGATGGCGGGCCGATCCGGTGGCATAGACCTGCGCGCCGAGCGCGCGTGCGATCTGTACCGCGATGTGCCCGACGCCGCCCGCACCGCCATGCACCAGCACCTTCTGCCCGGCCTGCACCCGCGCCCGGTCGACCAGGCCTTCCCACGCGGTGATGAACACCAGCGGCAACGCGGCGGCTTCGCGCATCGATAAATTGACGGGCTTGGGCGCCAGCAGGTCGGCATCCACCGCCGCGTACTGCGCGAGCGAGCCTTGCAGGCCGCCCACGCCGCCGGTCATGCCATAGACCTCGTCGCCGGGGGCAAAGGCCGTCACACCCGGTCCGACGGCTTCGACCACGCCAGCCATATCCAGCCCCAGCACGGCCGGCAAGGGGTGGCGGGCGTGCGCCGCATTGCCGGCGCGGATCTTGGTGTCGAGCGGGTTGACGCCGCTGGCGAGGATGCGCACCAGCACTTGGCCGGGGCCGGCCTCCGGCCTGGGCAGCCGGACGGTCGAGAACGGCGAGCCGGCGGCTTCGACGATGAGGGCCAGCATGGAGGCTTGTGACATGGTGAACTCCCGAAAGGAATGTCGTGGGTTGGTGTCACCATTCTTGGTTATGCGCAAATTTTCGTAAATCAACTAATTTGCACATGTTTCATGCGTATCTGCATGACTGTGGGTGCGGCTCGGGGCTGAATCAGGGCGTTGCCGCTCAACCTCACGCCTCGGGGCACAGGCTTGCGTGCGGAGGCAATCATTCGGACTTGCACAGGCATGGCTGACTCATCACCCGCGTACGTCCTGTCATTCTGTTGATCCCAATCAAACTGTCCCGTGTACCGCCTCCTACCGTTACCTTGCGGCGCGTCATTCCCGCGTTGCCTGCGGTGTTTCGGGGGGCGCCGATTCGCATTACAGTATCCAGGGGCGTGAATGGAGCAATGAGTGCAATGAGGATGAGGTTAGCGATTTGGCTCGTAGTGATAGTCGTTCTGTTGCCGGAGGGGGCCGTCGCCGTCGACTTCGGCAGCAAGGGCGGGCCTGAGCCTGCCAACATCGACAAACTGACCGATCTCCTTCGCGAGGATCACTATGATCTGGAGTTGCTGATCAGTTTTGGCACCTCCAAGGGCGGGTCGGCTGGCCATCTCGCCTTGGCGATCCGGGACGATGCGCCTGGCGACGATCTGGTCTACTCGGCCAACTTCTATGCCGACCGTACACGTAAGCACCAGAGCGGCTTCTACACCTCGGATCTGATGGTTGGCATCCCGAAGAAAGAGTACTTGTTCAAGACTGTCTCCTCGATCGCGGAAACGGCCTCGTTTGGCCTGGACTTCGGCGAGATCTACAAGCGCTCGGTCATCGGCGTGCGCGTCCGTGGCATACCGGCCAGCGACAAGGAGGCCTTGGTGGCTTACTTCAGGCGCATCAATGACGACTATCACCAGCGCGCCAGGAATACCGAGTATCACCGCGGCGAGATCAAGTACGACTACATGCGCCTCAACTGCGCCAAAACCGTCGGCGCCGCATTCAAGTTCGGGGCGGGCTACAAGGACCTGGAGGTCACCAGCGCCAAGGTCCTGTCCGGACGGCGGGTGGTGGCGGCCGCCACGGCCAACCTCCCCACCGAGATGGCGATGAAGCTCATCAAGGAGTGGGGCAAGCGCGGGTACGGCATGGACGTGGTGCTGTACAAGAAATACGGCGGCTCGACCTATGTGGATCCGCACGAGGACGAAAAGGTGCCCTTCAAGGACCTGCCCAATCGTTTCCCCTCGGTCCTGTCCATGGATTTCCGCAGGGAGCAAGGCGCCTACGAGGACTTCGACAACCTCTTCGCCATGTATCTCCTCTACAACCTGGGCAAGTACAGCGTACGCGTGAACGAGCAGACGAGGCTGCTTGAGATTGAGAAGGACAAGCGACCAATGGCCTACCCGGAGGCAGCCAGACTTGCCACCCAGAGCGCCAGGTCGGACAGCGAGAATTTCCGCCGCCGCATCCCGTTCAGCCAGAGAGGGACAAGGATCGGGGAAACGCCGGATAACACGCACCTCTACGATTTCACTGACAAGGATGCCAGGACGGCGAAGCCCTAGAGATTAAAGCCACAGTCAGCCAGTCCACATGAAATTCCATGGTTGCCTCCCGGCGGCGCCAGCGCGCGGCTGTGCCGCCATTCCTCATAAGCCTCTGTATTTAAATGAGAATCTTGAAAGCCTGGCTGCGCCTCTGGCTGCGCGGGTTCAAGGTTGAACGAACTTCGGCATGAAGAATTTTGCCGGAGGAAGGGTAAACACGTATCAAGTCGCTGACTTGAAAACGTAAACCCCCGTCCCTATAATTAGCACTCGTCGGGCATGAGTGCTAACAGGCCTCGCCCGGCGCACCAATTCTGCTGGCCGTTAGTGCTGGCGGCCAATTTTGTGAACCT
This sequence comes from Cupriavidus sp. 05N39, assembly GCF_056397325.1. Taxonomy (NCBI): domain Bacteria; kingdom Pseudomonadati; phylum Pseudomonadota; class Betaproteobacteria; order Burkholderiales; family Burkholderiaceae; genus Cupriavidus; species Cupriavidus sp. 05N39. The sequence continues at coordinate 41,768 of NZ_JBFTNE010000006.1, read as the reverse complement.
GAAATCACTTTTTGTACCAAGGAGTCCGTATGAATCTGCGTCCTTTGCACGACCGCGTGATCGTCAAGCGTCTGGACAATGAAACCAAGACCGCTTCCGGCATCGTGATTCCCGACAATGCTGCCGAAAAGCCTGATCAAGGTGAAGTGCTGGCCGTGGGCCCCGGCAAGAAAGACGACAAGGGCGCTTCGATCGTCCTCGACGTCAAGGTGGGTGACCGCGTGCTGTTCGGCAAGTATGCCGGCCAAGCCGTGAAGGTGGATGGCCAGGAACTGCTGGTCATGCGCGAAGAAGACATCATGGCTGTGGTGAACAAGTAATCCACGCACCCCATTCGTACCGATTTAGGAGATTCAGAACATGGCAGCTAAAGACGTAGTATTCGGCGACGCCGCCCGTGCCAAGATGGTCGAAGGCGTGAACATTCTCGCCAACGCAGTCAAGGTTACCCTGGGCCCGAAGGGTCGTAACGTTGTGCTGGAGCGCAGCTTCGGCGGCCCGACCGTGACCAAGGACGGCGTGTCCGTGGCCAAGGAAATCGAGCTGAAGGACAAGCTGCAGAACATGGGCGCGCAAATGGTCAAGGAAGTGGCTTCCAAGACCAGCGACAACGCCGGTGACGGTACCACCACCGCAACCGTGCTGGCCCAGTCGATCGTGCGCGAAGGCATGAAGTACGTTGCCGCCGGCATGAACCCGATGGACCTGAAGCGCGGYATCGACAAGGCTGTGGTGAACGCGGTCGAAGAGCTGAAGAAGCTGACCAAGACCACCACCACCAGCAAGGAAATCGCCCAGGTTGGCTCGATCTCCGCCAACAGCGACGAAGTGATCGGCAAGCTGATCGCTGAAGCGATGGACAAGGTCGGCAAGGAAGGCGTGATCACCGTGGAAGACGGCAAGTCGCTGGCCGACGAACTGGAAGTCGTGGAAGGCATGCAGTTCGACCGCGGCTACCTGTCGCCGTACTTCATCAACAACCCGGAAAAGCAAGTTGTCGCCCTGGACAACCCGTTCGTGCTGCTGYWCGACAAGAAGATCTCSAACRTSCGYGACCTGCTGCCGGTGCTGGAGCAAGTGGCCAAGTCGGGCCGCCCGCTGCTGATCATCGCTGAAGACGTCGAAGGCGAAGCCCTGGCGACCCTGGTGGTGAACAACATCCGTGGCATCCTGAAGACCGCCGCTGTCAAGGCTCCGGGCTTCGGCGACCGCCGCAAGGCCATGCTGGAAGACATCGCCATCCTGACCGGCGGCGCAGTGATCGCCGAGGAAATCGGCCTGACGCTGGAAAAGGCAACCCTGCAAGAACTGGGTCAAGCCAAGCGCATCGAAATCGGCAAGGAAAACACCATCATCATCGACGGCGCCGGCGACGCAGCCTCGATCGAAGCACGCGTGAAGCAGATCCGTGCCCAGATCGAAGAAGCGACCTCGGACTACGACCGTGAAAAGCTGCAAGAGCGCGTGGCCAAGCTGGCCGGCGGCGTTGCAGTGATCAAGGTTGGCGCAGCCACCGAAGTCGAAATGAAGGAAAAGAAGGCACGTGTGGAAGACGCACTCCACGCAACCCGCGCAGCCGTGGAAGAAGGTATCGTCCCCGGCGGCGGTGTGGCCCTGCTGCGCGCTCGCGCTGCCATCGCCAACCTGACCGGCGACAACGCTGACCAGAACGCCGGCATCAAGATCGTGCTGCGCGCCATGGAAGAGCCGCTGCGCCAGATCGTGCTGAACGCTGGCGAAGAAGCTTCGGTCGTCGTGGCCAAGGTCATCGAAGGCAAGGGCAACTACGGCTACAACGCCGCCACCGGCGAGTACGGTGACCTGGTGGAAATGGGCGTGCTGGACCCGACCAAGGTGACCCGCACCGCGCTGCAGAACGCTGCTTCGGTCGCTTCGCTGATGCTGACCACGGATTGCGCCGTGGCAGAACTGCCGAAGGACGAGTCGGCTCCGGCAATGCCGGGCGGCATGGGTGGCATGGGCGGCATGGACGGCATGATGTAAATCTGCCGGCCTGCCAACCTGGCAGCCTGCTTTATCCGCATTACCCGTAGTAACAAAAACCCCCGCCGGCGCGAGCCGGCGGGGGTTTTTGCTTGTGCGCCGGTTGCCGCGCGGGCGACCGCTCCGGCGGCGTCAGAGTTCCACCGTGTAGCACCAGTCGAAAGCCGGGTTCTCCAGTTCGCCGGTCTTGCGGCGCACATAGCCGCGTGGGTTGCACACCACGCGGGCGTTTTCGAGGCGGTAGTCGAACCCTGTATGGGTATGTCCGTGGACCCACAGGTCGGCCTGCGCGATCAGGTCAGGCCGGCGCGAGATAAAGCCGCTGGAGACCAGGTCGTGGGAAAAGCGCGGGTCGAGGCTGCCGAGATCGGGGGCGTGGTGGGTCACCACCACCGTCTTGCCTTCGAAGGGCGTGGCGAGTTGCACGGCCAGCCAGGCGCTGGCCGCCTCGTGCCGCGCCAGTGCGTCGGCGGTGGTGAAGCGGCGCCGCTGGCCGTTAGCGTCCTCGACCTCGATCAGGCGATGGTCGACCATCACGCCGGCGCAGGCCAGCATCGACTCTTCGCGCCGGGCGGTGCCGAACAACGCGTAGTCGGTCCACCAGGTGGTGCCGATCACGCGGACCCGATTGCCCGCGAGGCTATCGAAATGGGCCACGGTATCGTTGAGCACCCGCACGTGCAGCGCCTCGCGGGCGGCTTCTTCCATTGCCGCATCCACCGGCCCGAAGGCACTCTCGTAGTATTCGTGATTGCCCGGCACATAGACCACCGGCCCGGAAAAAGTGCGCGCGGCCCAGTCGACGCCGGCACGGCCGTTGGCGATATCGCCGGCCAGCACCACCAGGTCGGCGGGGCAGGCGGGCACCGCCGCCGGCACATCGTGCTCGAGGTGCAGATCGCTGAGGATGCGGATCTTCATGCTGGCTCCATGCAGTCGCGCGCTGGCTCAGGGCACGCATGTGCATGGATTCTTCAGAAAAGTGCGAGCCTGGTCAAGTCTGGCATTGAACGGGCTATCGGCGAAGTAGCGAGGTCGCTGGTTGCCATCAGGATGTCCCCATGGAGCGCGAGCTTGCCTCCCCCTAAGGAAGTGCTGATCAATGAGGTTTGCGCTTGATGTTGTACAAGCCAATGACTTGGGTTTTCGCAATGCGAGAGAGATCGGCCGACTCAAGCCGGTTTTTCTCTCGTTTTGCGCCTTTCCTGGCGCGCTTTGCGCGCTCAGGACGGACGGCTCCCCCGCACCGCCAACAACTGCTCTTTGGCCAGCACCAGATTCGCCAGACCAAACAGGCTGAACAACTGCGCTGTGTTCTTGACCAGGCCCTTGTAGCGAACCTTGCGATGACCAAACAGATTCTTGATGACGTGGAGCGGATGCTCGACCCGTGCCCGAATCCGGGCCTTGGCTCGCTCGACGGCGATCAGCAAGTCCTTGACGGCGCCGTCACGCATCGCCTTGATCTTGCCGCGCTTGACGGCCACTTGCCACTTAACGGACTTGCCTTGCATCTCGTCGCGCTTCTCCCCGCCCGTGTAGCCCGCATCGCCAAACGCGTGCTCTTCGTGGCCATGCAGCAAGGCATGCGCCTGCGACACATCCGCCTCGTTCGCCGCAGTGCCCACCATGCTGTGTACCAGCCCCGAAGCCGCATCCACGCCGAGATGGGCCATCATGCCAAAGTGCCAGGCATTACCTTTCTTGGTCTGGTGCATCTCCGGGTCGCGGCCCTTCTGCTTGTTCTTGGTCGACGGTGGCGCCTCGATGATGGTGGCATCGACAATCGCGCCTTCCTTCATCATCAGCCCCCGCTCGCACAACATGATGCCGATCTCGTCGAACAGCTTTCGCGTCAGTTCATGCTCGACGARCATGCGGCGAAACTTCACCAGCGTAGTCGCGTCCGGCGCCGCTTCGACCGACAGGTCGATCGCGGCGAACGCGCGCATCGCCATGCAGTCGTACAGCGCGTCTTCCAACGCCTCGTCCGACAGCCCGTGTGAAAGTGCGAGTTTTCGCTTGTAAACAGGTGGAGTCGCCTGTAAAGCCAATCCCAAAGCGGGATTCCGCGTACCGCCACACTTACGGCCTCAAACGTTGAAACGCATCCGCATGCGAATTAACGCTTGTCGACACGGCAGGAAATATCTTTCTGAATTCCGGCCTCGAACCGTACCAGAATCGGTTCTTCTAGATTACATTGACAGGCAGCACTGTAGCCGGAATTGCCATCTGCGCGAGCTACTCTCTCGTTATTCCATCGGCATTCCCGACCGCAGGTTCTTGATTGCTAACGGGCCGGCGCATGAACTTGCGCACCGGCCATGCGAATGCCTCAATGAGATTTTCTGGTCGATCACTCCCCTCAATTCCGGTTGGTGGAAATTCATTGAAACGTGGCTTGTAGTAGCTCCCGAACAACACATCGAAAATCGGAAATAGCGCAGCAAAATTGCAGTCGTAGTGCTCTGGGCGCGCCGAGTGATGAATTCGATGATATTGCGGCGAATTCACCATCCAAGACCAGCGACCAAATCCGATCCGCAAGTTCATATGCGAGAAAATGTTGTAGAACGACACGACATTGTATAAAAGAAGGACGGGTAATCCTGGCTTGAATACTACCCCTGCCACAAGGAATATTGATAGCGTTTTGATTGCCGGCTCGGCCCAGTAATGGCGACTCACCGTTGATGCGTTCAGAGTTTGGTCGCTGTGATGAAACGAGTGCATGGCCCACAGGACAGGGATTCGGTGTTGCGCACGATGGAACGCGTATTCCAGAAAATCCACCGTCAGCGCATAGGCGAAAAACGCTGGCAATATTGACCACCCTGTCGCTGGCAACACTATCCAGCCGCCACCAGCAGCATTCGCGGCGTATGACGCTGCAACCGACACGACGGGAAGAATTATCGCCTGGGCCACCGTGAATGCGAACATATAGCGCAAATTAAACCCGGCAGCATATACCGGCTGATGTTGCGCCGGCCTCAGTCGCTCGATCCATAGGGCGATGAGGACGATACAGAAAAGTATGAGGGTCATCAAGAGCGCATCCTCCAATCGCATGCGGCGCTGTCGAACAAAAATAGTTGAGATCGCGCATTGCCGCAACCTGTTAAAAACGCACCAGGTACGTCGACGCCAGCCCCCCAATTCCTGCCACGTCGGCCTGCCATGTCGCCGGCAGCTTGTGGCTCCGCCCCTTCACCGCTTTGCGCACGCACCCTGCTGAGCGAAAAGAACATTCTCCCGCGTCAGTTGCGGGGTACCGCCGAACACGGCCGCTGCCCCACCTTCGCCGCTTCCCCATTCCGTGATCCGGTTCGGATGTTCCTCCAACTGCTGAGACATCCCCGCCAGTGTTCGGTCAACGCGCATCGCCGCCAGCCGCTCTTTCCTCGAACGCTGCGTGTGCGCCGGGTCCGCTTCCTCATCGTGGAGGTTCTTTCTCCAGAGCATTATGCCCCGGCTCAGCAGCTCAGCCCCCACTTCCTCTTATCCGACGCCCCATATTCCTGGCGCCATCTCTCCAGAAGCGAGGTATTGCATTTCAGATTGGCCATTGCCAGGCCGGATGTTCCAGAAATGAAACAGATCTGCACGGATATGCGCACACTCCCCCAGACCATGCCTGCCTCAGCCATCTGACCGATCCATCTCGACCGGAACGGGCAAGGGCACGCCGAGGTATCCCGTTCGGGGTAATCCTTCTAGCCAGCGATGGTGTCGACAAGCTGTGACGACTAAGGGATTGCCCAGGGAGTTACGCGACAAACGCGAACAAGCTTTTCGGTCACAAACGCCGATCCTGTTTCACGGTTGCAACCATCTGCCACACGCTGCATTTGGCTTTCCTCCACATCCTCCGGTCTGGACGTAACGGTAACATCACGGAACGCGCCTGTTAGCTGGAGGGGATTGATCGGATCGCGCGTACCCAGTCGTAACGAGGAAGAAACATTTGGATGCCGAATGTTACGATTTTCAAGGGAACATTTTTGACTATTCCATATAAATCAATGAGTTATGCGCGTATGGCACGCTCCTCGCTCTTGTGTCAGTTACAAAATAAGGTGTGACTTCTTAAGGAACACCACGGAAACAGCGGGCCAGGCGGCATAGATCGCATCCAGATGTTTACCGGATAACAGCGCGATTGCACGCTCGTTGGAGGACGGGGGGATTCGGCGCAGGGCCAGCGCAACTTTATATCAAATGGTCCACGCCTAACCGGTGCCGGATTTCCTACGAACACCGGAGCAGCGATCACTTGCAGTTTTGTAGCATTTTCAGGCGCGGGACCGATTCCTGAGGGAGGGACGAATCGGCCCGCGACACCTACCAAGGCGCAGTAAGCCGCAATAAGCGGCAATGCGTCAGGTGAGGACCAGCCGGTTGGCACGCCAGCCTGGTGGGGCCCCTGGAAAATGGTGGAGCTGGGAGGCCCGCCTTGTCGTGTTGCGCTCCGGGGAGACAGCGATGCCTGCATCGCTGTCGCGCCAGCGTGTACCCGTCATCGAGGAATCCCCCCTGTCTTGGCCATGGCTGGCATCACCGGCCGAATCCTGCGCCCGATCTCAGCGGGCGTTCTTTTCCCCTTTAAACCATGACGTGAAGGAGAAGGACATGAACACCATGTTCAAAGGTATCAAGCATTTTGTGCGTGATGAGGATGGGGCTACCGGTGTGGAGTATGCGCTACTGCTGACCTTCGTGGCGTTGGTCATTATCGGATTTGGCGCCGGGATGGGCAATGCCATCACAAGAACCTTTGCGGCGGTCGTTGCCGGCATGCCAGCAGCTCCAGCAGCCTAAATCTCGTCAACGATCCGGAGCAAGTCCGCCTGAACCGGGCTTGCTTCGGAGGGCCACCTCTGCCGCTGGTCAGAGATGGGCAGGCGCACTGGCCAGAAAAACGCTCACTAATTAGGGGGAATGGTCAATGATCATCGCACCAACCCTGGCAAGTCTTAGTCTTGTGGCACTCGTGACCATCGCGGCCGTGTGCGACGTACGTGCCCRCCGTATTCCCAACTGGTTGGTGGGATGTGGCCTGATTATCGCCCTAGCTGTGCAGTGTGCGGTGCTCGGGCCGGCAGCCGGAACCTGGGCTTGGATTGCCGGTGCTGCGGCAGGCATGGGGCTGTTCCTTGGCGTCTACCTGCTGGGAGGCATGGGCGCTGGCGACGTGAAGCTGATGGGCGCCGTAGGCGCGTTCGTGGGACCGCTGGGTGCACTCGATATCGCACTGACCAGCTTTCTGGTCGGGGGAGTGCTGGCGCTGGCCATGACATTGGTAAGAAAGGAGTCACGGCGAACGCTAGCGAGCCTATCGACGCTGCTTCTGTCACTACCGTTTGGCGCACGAGCCATCCCTTTACGGCGCGAAAGCCAGACGAACGGCGACACGATGAGGCTGCCCTACGCCGTCGCAATTGCAGCGGGCACCCTGCTGGTGAAGTGGACGATGCTCTGAGTCGCAGAAGTGGCATGAAGGATGGATGAGTTAAACGGTAGGGCGAAAAAAGAGTCCGCTGCACCACAGGAACCGGATCGAAAGACATAGCGGGCCTCAAATGAAAGGCTTCACATCAGAGGCCTGGGGGAGAAAACAATGAGCCAGTACCAATACCGAACGTGGCCGACATGGATCGTTCCTGCGCCGCACAGCAACGATTGCTGGCGCCGCTACTGATAACACGCCCTACTCACATCACGCTCACACAGCCTAGCTGACCGGCATTGCCGATCGGCACCGGATACCCGTTGCCTGCACTCTTACAGCAGCTCGTATGTCCACAACCGAGGAGGTCTCGCAAAATGAAAAACCTGCGCATCCTGTTCATGCTGCTAATCGCAACCGTTGCTGGGCTGAGCGCGGTGGTATTCGCTTCGCGCTGGCTGTTGCAGCAGAGCGCCAGCGGCGTCACCAAGGTCGCGGTAGCCGCCACCGATATCAACCTGGGACAGCGGCTGTCGCCGGAATTCGTCAAGCTGGTGGACTGGCCCACGGCGAGTCTGCCGCCGGGCGTTATCAACGATCAGCGCGCCATTGACGGCCGCGTGACCAAGACCAGCGTGCTGCGCGGCGAACCGGTACTGGAATCCAAGCTAACGCCGGTCGGCACCAAAGGCGGCCTGTCGGCGGTCATTGCCGACGGCAAACGTGCCATCACCGTGCGTGTCAATGATGTGGTCGGCGTGGCCGGTTTTGCCTTGCCCGGCAGCTTTGTCGACATCATCGTCAATACGCAGAAAGACGCAGCTACCAAGAGTGCCAGCAGCGAGCGTACCGAGCAGTCGATCTCCAAGATCGTGCTGGAAAAGATCCTGGTGCTGGCCGTGGCGCAGGAGGTCAACCGCGACGAGACCAAGCCCAAGGTGGTCAATGCCGTGACGTTGGAGGTCTCTCCAGAGGAAGCCGAGAAGCTCGACCTGGCGCGCAGCGTGGGTACCCTCTCGCTGGTGCTGCGCAACCAGGTGGATCCGCGCCCGGTAGCCACCACTGGCGCCACCAAGAACACCCTGCTAAAGGAACCTGCCCTAGTTGCCGCAGCCGCCCCCGTCGTCAAGACAGTAGAGGTAGTGCGCAGGGTTGCCGTTACAAAGGCCATTTCCAGCACCTGCGTGGGGGTCATTAGCGGCATCCATCAAAACCAGGAATGCTTCTGAACCACACGCGTTAGAACAACAAGCCAATGCAGTGCCAGACCCTGTCTTGCAGGGTCAATCATCCGGGGGAAAGACATGGACCAACTCACCGACCTCAGCGGCGTACGGCGCCGCATCGGACCGCAGTTGACGACGACGGCGCTGGCTGCCGTGATACTCAGCGGACTGTGGCTGGAGGCCGCACAGGTGCAGGCAGCCGATACCGCCGCCCAGGTGCAGACTCCGGGCTCCGCAGCACACCCGCTAAAGCTGGCGGCTAACGGCCCGATCCAGCTCACCATTGGCGCAACTAACGTGCCTCCTGCGCCTGCGGATGGCGGCAGCAAGACCCCCACCTGCACCAGCGCGGCAAGCGAGGCGGAACAGGTGGTATTGCCGGTCGGCAAGTCACGCATGCTGTCGCTGCCGGAGCCGGTGCGCACGCGCACCTTGGGTAACCCGAGTATCGTCCAGGCCATGCTGGTCTCGCCGCAAACGCTCTACCTGCTCGGACTGGATGTGGGCACCACCAATATGATCATGCAAGGCAAGAGTGGGCGCTGCAGCGTCATCGACGTCATCGTCGGTGCCGACCCCGGTGGATTGCAGGCGACCTTGCATAGYCTGCTGCCCGAAGCAAAGCGCGTACGCGTGTCCGCTGCCGCCGACAGTCTGGTGCTGACCGGCATCGTCGCGGATTCCGTCCAGGCACAGAAGATCCTCGATATCGCCAACGCTTTCGTCATGCGCCAGACCCGCAGCCCATTGCAGGCACCGCCGCAACAAACCGGCGCCCCTGGCGCGCCGATGCTTGCCATGAACGGTGGCAACATGGGCGGCATGGGCTTCGGCGGACTGGGCATGGGCGCTAGTGGTGGCCAGCCGCTGCGCAGCCCCCGCATCATCAATATGATGTCGGTGGAGGCGCCGCAGCAGGTGATGCTGGAAGTCAAGGTCGCAGAGGTCTCCAAGACCCTGATCGACCAGATGGGCGCCGCCGTCAACCTGAACGGGGCCTTCGGCAGTTGGACGTTCGGCCTGCTGGCCAACTTCCTGTCTGGCGCGACCGACCTGCTCCAGTTCAGCAAGGCGAATAACTTGCCGCTAAAGTTCGCACTGGACGCGCAAAAGGGCGATGGCCTGGTCAAGATCCTGGCTGAACCCAATTTGATGGCGATCAGCGGTCAGGAAGGCAGCTTCCTAGCTGGTGGCAAGGTCTTTATCCCCGTGCCGCAGAGCACCGGCACAGGGGGGGGCACCACCATTGTCCTGCAGGAAGAGACTTTCGGTGTCGGCCTGCGGTTCACGCCGACGGTGCTGGAAAACGGGCGCATCAACCTGAAGGTATCACCAGAGGTGTCCGAGCTGTCGCCCACGGGAGTAGCACTGACCGCGCCTAACGTCTCTGGCACATCGATCCTGCCGCTGATCAATACGCGCCGCGCCTCGACCACGCTGCAGGTCATGGACGGCCAGAGCTTTGCCATCGGCGGCCTGATCAAGAGCAATACCACCGGTAGCCTCAAGGGCCTGCCTGGGGTTGGCGACCTGCCGGTGGTCGGCGCCCTGATGCGCAGTACCAACTTCCAGCAGGACAGGACCGAGCTGCTGTTCGTCGTCACGCCGCGCCTGGTCAAGCCGCTGCCGGCAAACTACCCGCTGCCGACCGACAGCTTTGGCCCCTCGACTCCAGGCGAGGTCTACATCAACGGGAATATGGAAGGGCACCCTGCTAGCCAGCCGGCCACCAACCCGGCGCCAGCCGCCTTGCCGGCACCGGCAGCACCCGTGGCACCGACCACCAGCATCGCGCCCCCCGCAGCCACGGCCGTCGCGGCGGCCGATGCCAGGCCCACGGCAAGCACCGCTGTAGCCTCAGACGCCGCTCAGTAACCCATCGTCCGCCACGATTAAGGAGAACATCATGAAGATCATTCCGATACTGGTTCGCATGGCCCTGTGCTGCGGGCTTGGCGCCGCACTGGCCGGCTGCATGACAACCACGCCGGTCTATGACGCCCACTTCGGCGACGCCGTGCGCACCGTGCGTGCCATGCAGACCCTCAATCCGGTGGCTTCGCTCAACAACAACCCCGTCGACGGAATCGACGGCCGCGCTGCCACGGCCGCGATGGACCGCTATAACACCTCGTTTAGTACGCCCCAGTCCGATCCCAATGGCTACGCGGTTGGCGTCGGCAGTTTAGGCGGATCATCGCTCAGCTCCATGGGCCGGTAGGACAGGCAAACAGCACGACAGGCAAGCACACCGCTTTGGGGAGCAACAGAAAATGGCAAAGATCGCCGTGGTTTCCGCCGATGAGACACGCTGGCAACAAATCGCCGGGCTGATTGCGCAAGCCGCCAATCACGTAGTGCAACAGGTGCGCACGACGCCGGCGCAGGCGCTTTCCCAACCCGGACTGACGCAGGGGGCCGACCTGCTGATCCTGGAAGCGCGCAGCTTCTCGGCGGATGATCTCAACCAGTTGCGCCGTCGTCTGGCGGATCAGCACGATACGCTCTGCATGCTGGTGACCGAGAGCCCATCGGCCGACCTGCTGATGYGGGCCATGCGCGCCGGCGTGCAGTGCGTGCTGCCGTGGCCGCCCGATGCGCAGGAGTTTCGCGACGAGTTGCAGCGCTGTACCAGCCACGCCATCAGCAGCAGCCGGGGCGAAGCTCAGGTGCTGTCGTTCCTTTCTTGCAAGGGGGGGAGCGGCACCACCTTCGCCGCGACCAACCTCGGCCATGTGCTGGCGGCAAAGCACAACAAGCGCGTACTGCTGGTCGACCTGAACCAACAATACGGCGATGCGGCCTTCCTGCTCACTGATCAGGTTCCACCAGCCACACTGGTCGACGTCTGCCGTCAAATCGACCGGCTGGACCCATCCCTGCTGGATGCCTGCGTCACCCATATCAGCAAGGACTTCGATGTGCTGCCCGGCGCCGGGGACCCGGTCAAGGCAGGAGAGATCAAGGCCGCGCACCTGGAGCGCATTCTGACGCTGGTCCTCCCGCAATACGATGTGGTGATCTTCGACGTTGGCCAGGACATCAATCCCGCGTCCATTCAAGTGCTCGACCGCAGCCACCTGATTTACCCCGTGCTGCAACTCAATCTGACCTACCTGCGTGCCGGCCGCCGCCTGCTCGAGATCTGCCAGTCGCTTGGCTATCCCGCCGAGCGACTGCGGCTGATCGTCAACCAATACGACAAGCATGCGCCCATCAGCCTGCGCCTGCTCGAAGAGACCTTCGGCATGCCGGCATCCCACGTGCTGCCGAACGACCCGGTGCCGGTGCGTGATGCCATCAGCCAAGGGGTGCCCGTACTGCAACTGGCCGAGAGCAGCCAGATTGCCCGCGCTCTGGTGAAGATGGCAAGCCAGCTTTACCCGGAGACGGCGTCCCGGAGCGCGGGACTACTGAGCAAGCTGTTCGGTCAAGGCAACCGGGTGGCACCCGCCATACGTCTAGAGCGGCAGGCCTGATTCCAAATCTCTGAGCGGAGCACATCATGTCACTGCGAGAACAACYCTACCAGCAGGCGGGCGAAGCCCTGCCCCAGCGTATCGCCCACGCCAATGGCAGCGCCAGTGCGGCTTACCAGCAGCTAGCCAAGGAAATCCACCAGACGCTCATCGAGCGCGTGGAACTGGGCAAGCTGCAGCACCTGGCGCCAGAGCAGGTCAAGCGTGAGCTGGCCCAACTGGTAGAACGCATCCTGGAGGAGGGCAATCATCCCGTCAATGAGGCCGAGCGCCGAAGTCTAGTGTCGGACGTGCAGGACGAAATGCTAGGCTACGGTCCGCTGGAACCGCTACTGGCCGACCCCACCGTCTCCGACATCCTGGTCAATACGGCGAAACAGGTCTATGTGGAACGCCGCGGCAAGCTGGAACTGACCGAAATCACCTTTCTGGACAACGCGCATCTCATGCGGGTGATCGAGAAAATGGTGTCGCGCGTGGGGCGTCGCATCGACGAATCCAGTCCCATGGTCGACGCCCGCCTGCCCGACGGTTCACGCGTGAATGCCATCATCCCGCCTTCGGCGATCGACGGCCCGCTGCTATCGATCCGGCGCTTTGCCGTCAAACCGCTCACGGTCGATGACCTGATCGGGCGACAGACCTTCACTCCGCAGATGGCACAACTGCTGGACGCCATGGTGAAGGCCAAGCTCAATATCCTGATCTCGGGCGGCACCGGCAGCGGTAAGACCACTCTGCTCAATATCCTGTCCGGTTTCATTCCCGCCGACGAGCGTATTGTCACCATTGAGGATGCGGCCGAACTGCAGATGCGCCAGAACCACGTGCTGCGACTGGAAACGCGGCCGCCAAATATCGAGGGCCGCGGTGAAATCACGCAACGCGCACTGGTCAAGAACGCGCTGCGCATGCGCCCCGACCGGATCATCCTCGGTGAAGTGCGTGGCGGTGAGGCGCTGGACATGCTGCACGCGATGAACACCGGTCATGAAGGATCGCTGGCCACCATTCACGCCAACACCCCGCGCGACGCCCTGACCCGGCTCGAGAATATGGTGAGCATGGCGGGACTGTCGCTGCCGACCAAGACCATGCGTCAGCAGATCAACTCGGCGCTGACGGTGGTGGTGCAGGTCTCGCGCCTGACCGATGGCAGCCGCAAGCTGATGAGCGTGCAGGAAATCACCGGCATGGAGGGCGAGATCATCAATATGCAAGAGATCTTTACCTTCAAGCGCAAGGGCGTGGATCGCGATGGCCACATCAAGGGCCACTTCTGCGCTACCGGGGTCCGGCCGAAGTTCTCGGAACGGCTGCAAGCCTTTGGCATCCACCTGCCGGAAACGTTGTACGACCCCACCGTGCAACACGAAGTCTAGGGAGAACGGATCATGGACACCATGATGATCGGCTTCGTACTGTCGCTGTTTGTCACCATCGTGCTTCTGGTGACGGGGATATACCAGTGGTGGCAAGGCCGTCACAGCCAGACTGCGCGGCGACTCAGCCAGCGCCTGCAGGCGGCCCTGCTCGTTAGCGCCAGTCACGGCAAGGATGGCGGCATCCTGAAACAGCGCGTTCTGAGCGAGTCGCCGGAATTGGCCCGGCTGCTGCTGCGGCTGCCTCACTCCATCACACTCGATCGGATGCTGCTGCAGTCGGGCCTGGACTGGTCGGTCGGGCGCTTTCTTGTGCTCACCTTCGCGCTGCCGGCGGTCGCGGCTAGCTTGGGGGCGATGTTCGCCGCGCCCTGGCCGGCCCTGCTCATGCTGACCGCCGGCTTTGCCGCACTGCCGCTGCTGTACGTACGTCGCTGCCGCGACAAGCGGCTGCTCAAGCTTGAGCAGCAGTTGCCTGAAGGGGCCGACATGATCAGCCGCGCCTTGCGCGCCGGGCACTCGCTGCCTAGCGCGCTGAGCATGGCCGGCGAGGAGTTGCCGGCTCCCATCGGCACCGAACTCGGCATGGTCTTCAGGGAAATCAATTACGGCGTGCCGATGAACGATGCACTGACCGGTCTGACCGAGCGCGTACCCATCGAGGATCTGCGCTACCTGGTGATTGCCGTGCTGATTCAGCGTGAGTCCGGCGGCAACCTGACCGAGATTCTGGACAACGTCGGCAACATTATTCGCAAGCGGCTGCAGTTGCTGGACAAGGTGCGCGTGCTTTCCGCAGAAGGGCGGCTGGGGGCCTGGATCCTGACCGTGTTGCCGCTGGTGGTGGGCGGCATCGTGTATGTGATGAATCCAACCCTGATTGCGACGCTATGGACGGACCCGACTGGCATTCGCATGCTCTGGATTTCCATTGGGATGATGATCTTCGGCGTGCTATGGATGCGGAACATTGTTCGCATCCACGTCTGACAACCAGACCCTGACATCGGAGGCGGGACTTACCCGGATCATCATGCAAATCGCGCAAATTGTATTGCTGGCAGGCTCCTTTATGATCGTGTTCGGCGCCACCTGGATTGCGATGTCGGTACTGCGCCAGAACGTGGTGCAGCGGCGCGTGAGCCAGATCAACCAGGAAAACCCACCGTCCGTGCAGGACAATTGGCAACCAGGCTGGCTGCAGAAAATCGAGCGGATCGTAACGCCACTTGCCCGGCTGTCTGTACCTAAGGAGGGTTGGGACGCCTCTTCCCTGCGCACCCGCTTTATGAATGCCGGCTGGCGCGCGCCCGAGGCCATCCCGATCTACTTCGGCACCAAGACCCTGCTGGTATTCGGCCTGCCACTGATCTTGTCAACGTTGCTCATTGGCCGCCTTGATCACACCCATCAAACACAGTTCCTGAGCCTGCTGTTTGGCGCAGCGGTGCTGGGCTTTTATCTCCCTAGTCTCGTGCTGCGGATGAAGATCGACCGGCGCCAGCGCGACATCTTTGAAGCGTTCCCCGATAGCCTGGACCTGATCATGGTCTGCGTGGAGGCCGGCCTTGGGCTGGATGCCGCCATCCTGCGCGTGGTGGAGGAAATGCGTGGCGCACGCCGGGCCATGGCCGACGAATATGAACTGCTGACGCTGGAACTTCGCGCGGGATTACCCCGGGAGAAGGCCCTGCGCAACCTGGCCTTACGCACCGGAGTAAGCGATGTCGACATGCTGGTGAGTATGCTGATCCAGGCCGACCGCTTCGGCACCAGCGTGGCCGACTCGTTGCGCGTGCATGCCGATATGCTGCGTACCAAGCGTCAGATGCTGGCGGAAGAGCGCGCCGCCAAGATCGGCACCAAGCTGATGTTCCCGCTGATCTTCTGCATCTTTCCTTCGATATTCGTGGTGCTGCTAGGGCCCGCTGCGATTCAGATATCCGCGGCCCTGCGAACGCTCGCAGAAAACCAGTAGCAAGCTCTATAACGGAGATTACGGCCATGCCCACCTACGCAAAAGGTCTGAAGCCATCGCGCTCGCGCGGCGCGCGGCGCATGTCTGGTGCCGCTGCGGTTGAATTCGCCCTTGTGTTTCCCCTGCTTCTGCTGGTCGTGATCGGGGCGATCGAATTTGGCGCGGCGCTCTATGACCAGGCCATCCTCACCAATGCCAGCCGCGAGGCGGCTCGTTTCGGCGTCATGCTCCAATCTTCGCCACCGACGACCAAGGCACAGGTACTTGCACAGATCTCGCCTGTGGTGCAGAACTATACCCAGAACAAGCTTATTACCTTCGGTTCAGCGATCCAGCCACTGGTTGACGTCACCTTTACGAACAGCAATACAGGCAGTCCTTTGCTGGTGACGGTTTCTTATGCGTACACAGGTCTGCTGCTCGGTCCGATGATGGCACTGGTGACCGGGGGCCCGGCGCCCGCGGCATTCACGACCGCCGCATTGACTATTAATGCCACAACCACCATGAAGTACGAGTAAAGCCTAGTTCCATCTGTCACGCAACGAGGTGTGCAATGAGACCCCATGGAAATCGGATGCTCCCCCCCTGCCAGCGCGGTGCGGTCGGCGTGATGACCCCCGTTTTGCTGATCTTCATGCTCGCGTTTGCCGCGCTGGCGATCGATGTGGCCCGCTATCTGATCGTGCGAAACCAACTGCAGAATGCCGCCGATGCGGCTGCACTGGTGGGTGCCGGTGGCCTCTATCCGGCGAATCCCACGCCAAACTGGAACAACGGCATAACGCAAGGTACCAGCGCGATCACGCTGAACGCGACTGAGGGCGTCAAGTTGATCAGCGGCCAGGTGCAGGCCGGCTACTGGGATCTAAGCCGCACCAAATCGGGTCTGCAACCGCAAGACATCACGCCGGGAACAAACGACGCGGCCGCCGTCCAGGTCACCATCAGCCGCAGCGACGGCAACAACAATGGCCCGGTCAGCATGCTGTTGGCGCCTGTCTTCGGCGTGCTGTCCGAACCGGCCCAGGCCACAGCGGTGGCGGTGATCGCGGCGCCTGGGCGCGTGGGTCCGGGCGCGCTTCTGCCGGTGGCCATCAACCAGTGCTTGTATGACAAGTTCTGGGATTCGACGACCGGGCAGCCCAAGATAAATCCGAGCACGGGCAAGAGCTACGTCTTCGACATCTACTCGGACTACATCAACGTTGCCAGCTACCCCTCCCCGATGGACCCCTGCTGGAAGGGACAATGGACATCCTTGACCCCCGGCGACCCAGGGGCACAAAGCGCGAAGCTAATCAAGGACATGGTCACGGGCGCAACTCCGTCGCCACCCGTCGCGCTCAACGACCCCATCTTTATCCAAAGCGGCGTGGCGGCCTCGATCTATGACGCGGTTACGTCTCAACTTAACGCGGCGCTAGCGGCAGGCTTGAGCGGATGGACCGTGACCGTGCCTGTCGTTTCCAACGTATCGACGAATTCAGATCAGCCAGTGGTCGCTTTCGCCTCTCTTCTCATTACCAGTGTTACCAAGGCGGGTAACAAGAGCTATATCGAGGGCAGTTTTGTGCCCAATGCCAAGATTGCCGGCAGCACAGGCGGCGTCGGGCCCTACTATGGTGCTTACGTGCCACCGCGCCTGGCTTGGTAAGACGGAATAACAAGGAGACGTGCAATGGGATCGGAATCGACCAGGCATGAGATTGAAATGGCCATCACCCGTATTCTGCAAGGCACGCCGATGCGAGTTGACCGCGCACGGCAACTAAGTATCGCCGCCGTTGCCGAAGAGGCCGGTGTGTCCAACGCGACGATCCATAATCGCCATCCGGATATGGCGGAGCAGATTCGACGAATCCTCAAGGAAGGGCGCGAAGCCATCATGACTGAGCATGATGCTCATATCGCAAATTTACGCCGGCAGTTGGGGGAGATCCGAAAGGCACTGCGAAAACGGGATGATCAAATTCGCCGCATCAAGACAGTGAACCTATTGCTGGCGACGGAGGTCCAGGCACTACGGGAAGAGTTGGAGGAGCCAGGTGTCCCGCCACGGGAGAAGCAATCTCGCCCTGGTATCGACGGAGCAGGAAACCAAGGCTAGCAGCAACACGTACTGCACTTGACGATGCTTGTCACGCAGAACGGGAAGCCTTTGGAATAGAAATCGGAAAATAAGGATTCTTGGAGGCATTATGTTCGACAGTCAATCTGTGCAGGTCGTGGAAGATCCGGTGCCGGTGATGCAGCGTCGTCGCGAAGCCGCGTTGGAAGCGTGCATACGCATCGCCACCGCATTGGTGTTGGCTGTTTTTGCCTATGGAGCGATCCGGCACTGGCTCACCGACCCGACTCGCATTACGCTTCTGCTCATGGTGGTGGCACAGTGCCTGACGGTCGCTCTGTCGCTGATAGTGCGGGTGCCGGCCCGGCGTGACTGGAGTCCTGTCGCCATACTCAGCTCGCTCCTCGGCACCTTCTATTTCCTTGCGATTCAGCTCACACCGGGTGTGCGAATCGTGCCCGAAGCGGTCGGTGCCGGACTGCAGATCGCTGGGCTTTCGTGGCAGATTTTCGCGAAAGTATCGCTACGCTACTCGTTCGGGATCTTGCCTGCCAATCGCGGAATCGTATCAAGCGGGGCTTACCGGTTCGTGCGCCATCCGATCTATCTCGGCTACTTTGTCGCCGATGTCGGCTTCCTGCTAGCAAACTTCGGACTGCAGAACCTGCTCGTCTACACCCTACAGTACGTCATGCAGGCGGTCCGGATCCTGCGCGAAGAAAAACTTCTGTCTGACGATCCCGAGTATCGGACATATCGGAACAAGGTCTGCTTTCGCATGTTCCCGGGTATCTTCTGATCTCAATTCGCTTTTGACGCTCGCAACGTATCGCCGCGCAGCGGCTTGTGCCGGCATCACCTCTGGACGCAAACTCTTATAACTTACAGGGAGGGGTCTCTATCGAATCAAGCAGCAAATTCAGGCGCGGGACTAATTCCTGAGGGAAATCGAATTGGCCTGCAGCACCTACCTAAAGCGCAATGAGCCTCAACAAGCGGCAATGCGCCAGGTGAGAACGCGCCCGTCAATTTAGCGACAGGCATGGTCCCTGAAGCCTGGTGGAATCGGAGGATCCGCCTTGTCACGCCGTGCCCGGGGAGAAATCGATCCTACTCCGAGCCCGTTCATGGCATTCCAGATCAATCGGTTTGGCCTGAGCTGGCATCCCCGGCTCGAAACTCGTACCCGATCTTCAGCGGGTGCTTATTCCCTTTAACCTTGACGTGAAGGAGAAGGACATGAACACCATGTTCAACGGTATCAAGCATTTTGTGCGCGATGAGGATGGGGCTACCGGTGTGGAGTATGCGCTGCTGCTGACCTTCGTGGCGTTGGTCATTATCGGATTTGGCGCCGGGATGGGCAATGCAATCACAAACACCTTTAACGCGGTCGTTGCCGGCATGCCAGCAGCACCAGCAGCCTAGATCTCGTCAAGGATCCGGGCCGAGCCCCGCCTGAACCGGGCTTGGCCCGGAAGGCCACCTCCGCTTAGTCATGTTCATCGTGCTCGTTGCTAGGCAACGCGGACACAGCAGCAGTTTCAGGCACGGGACTGATCCCTGAGTGAGGTCGAATTGGCCCCGCGGCAGCACATTCAGCCTCGACAAGCGGCAACGCGCCAGGTGAGAACGCGCACGTCAATCTAACGACAGGCAGGGGCCCAGGTGCTTATTCCCTTTAACCATGACGTGAAGGAGAAGGACATGAATACCATGCTCAAAGGTATCAAGCATTTTGTGCGTGATGAAGATGGGGCTACCGGTGTGGAGTATGCGCTGCTGCTGACCTTCGTGGCGTTGGTCATTGTCGGATTTGGCGCCGGGATGGGCGGTGCCATTACAAGAACCTTTGCCGCGGTCATTGCCGGCATGCCAGCAGCCTAAATCTCTTCAAGGATCCAGACCGAGCCCCGTCTTAACCGGGTTTGGTCTGGAAGGCCACCTCCGCTCAGCCATGCTCATCGTATTCGTTGCTAGGCGGTGCGCACGGACTTTGACAAACCATTCTTTAGTGCGGCATCTGCGCGCCGTTTCGCCACCTGATGTTGCTGAAGCAGATACCCACGGATCTGTCTTGACTGCCGACCGCCTGCGCTAAGCGCCGCCCCCTAGCAGGCCGCTGAAATACCTCCGACCGAAGTCAGCGCTTCTAGTGGCTGACGCGTTGATCTGAGAACCCCACACCCTGCGACGTTTCATGCGCGGCGCCGACACCTTCACCGAAAGCCTGTTCACCATGCGGCGGCTCGAGGATTTTGTACCGAAGTATCACCCGCTGCGCTCGATCCGCACCATGGCCAATCAGGCGTTGGCGAAGTTGGATCGGCTGTTCGCCAGGATGTACGAGGCCGACATCAGGGGCGGTCGACCCAGTATCGCGCCTGAGAAGTTGTTGCGGGGCATGCTGCTGCAGGTGCTCTACGGCGTTCGCTCCGAACGTCAGCTCATGGAGCAGACGCACTACAACTTGCTGTTTCGCTGGTTCATTGGCCTGGCAATGGACGACGCAGTCTGGGTGCCCAGCGTATTCACCAAGAACCGCGAATGCCTGATCAAGCGCGATGCAGTGATCGAATTCTTCAACGAAGTACTGGCCATCGCGCAAAAGAAGGACTGGCTTTCCGGCGAACACTTCAGCGTGGACGGCACACTCATTCAGGCTTGGGCCGACCACAAGAGCTTTGTACGCAAGGACGGCGAGGACGAAGACAACGATGGTGGCAACTTCAAAGGTCGCAAGAGCAGCAACGAAACGCACCAGTCCAAGACCGACCCCGATGCACTGCTCTACCGTAAAGGCAAAACCGCCAGTGAGTTGCGCTACATGGGCCATACCCTGAGCGACAACCGCCACGGCCTGGTGGTCAGCGCGCTGGTGACAAGTGCTGACGGCCATGCAGAGCGCGAAGCCGCCAAGGTCATGGCCAACGACGCCCGGCAGGTGGTCGACGATGCGAACGTGGAAGTCACCGTGGGTACGGACAAGGGGTATGACGCGGCCGAGTTCATTGAGGCTTGCCTTGAGACGAGGGTCACGCCCCACGTGGCGCAAAACACCTCCGGGCGACGCTCGGCGGTTCCGGATGAGATCGCCTGCGGCGGGGGTTATGCCATCTCGCAGCAAAAGCGCAAGCTGATCGAACAAGGCATTGGCTGGGCCAAGACCGTGGGGCGCATGCGTCAGGTGATGGTGCGCGGACTGAAGAAAGTTGACCAGATGTTTGTGTTGAGCATGGCCGCGTACAACTTGGTTCGATGCGCTCGCTGGGACAAATCCGTCCGTAGTTGCAGTAATTGCGGTAATGAGGCCAGAAATGAGCACCAAATCATCGACAACGTCGATGAAGTGACGCGCAGCTTCCGGATTGTGAAAAATAGGGAGTACATCAGCGATACAGCGGGAAGTCTTGCCGCTTGTGCGGTAAGTACTTCAGCAGTCTGCTAGAGAATATGTCCATATGGACATTTATCAATCCGTTAAAGCCTTGCCAGTAAAGGCTCTGGCGGGTGTCCATATTCGGGAACTAACACGTCCCATCTCCGGATGACATTGGCACGGCGCGTTCCTCGCCCAGTTGGATGAGGGGGGAACTTCCTGCATTCCGGGGCGGCTACGATCGAATTGGTTGCATTCCTGATACATTGCTGGCCGTAATGTGGGGATGAGGCATATCGTGCGCACGACGTACCAGCAAATGTGATTCGCCGGCGTCATGCCAATTGCAGATTTCACGGGAGAGAACAAGGATGCAGCAAGACAACAACGCGTTTCAGCCRACGGCAGGCGAAGCACCCGCAGCGCCGGTGCCTGCTGGCCAGCCGCGCCCCCTGCAGTTCGAGTTCATCGGCTCGGGTTCCGAATATTTCCGTATCTGGATCGTCAATGCCTTGCTGAGCATCGTCACGCTGGGCATCTATTCGGCCTGGGCCAAGGTTCGGACGATGCAGTACTTCTACCGCAACACGCGGCTGGACGGCGCCAGCTTCGACTACCACGGCCGTGCCTCTGCCATCCTCAAGGGCCGCGCCATCGTGTTTGGCCTTGCCGTGGTCTTCCAGCTCAGCAGTCATGTTTCCCCCTTCCTGGCCGTGGCGCTGGGCCTGGCGCTGGCAGCGGTGTTCCCGCTGCTGCTGGTGCGCTCGCTGCGCTTTCGCATGGCCAATTCCGGCTACCGTGGCTTGCGCTTTGCCTTCACCGGCGGCGACGCCCTGGCTTACAAGGTCTTCCTGCTCTGGCCCGTGCTGAGCGTGTTCACGCTGTATGCGCTGGCGCCGCTGGCGCATCAGCGCTTCAAGCAGTACCAGCATGACAACACCCGCTTCGGCACGGCGCCCTTTGGTATTGACGCCACCGCGGGCGACTTCTATGGCGTCTATCTGCGCGCCTTTGGCATGATGCTGGCCGTGGTGGCGGTGACGTCGATTGCCGGCGCTTTGCTTGGCAACGCGATAGGCGTGGCGCATGGCGCGCCGTTCCTGGCCATTGGCATGGCCGTGATCGGCTTCTACGTGGCGCTGATGGCGGTCGGCCCGTTCTTCATGGCCCGCCTGCAGAACCTGGTGTGGAACCACACCACGCTGGCGCCGCACGCGTTTCGCAGCGAGGTCAAGGCGAGCCGGCTGTTCTTTATCTTCGCAACCAACATGATCGCCAATGTGCTGACGCTGGGGCTGTTCATGCCGTTCGCGCGGGTGCGTTCGATGCGCTACCGTATCGAGTGCATGACCATGCTCGCAGCCGGGCCGCTGGATGCCTTCGTGGCCGGCGAGACGCAGCAGGTCGGGGCGCTGGGCGATGCCGCGGTGGACTGGTACGACATCGACATCGCACTCTGAGCGCGCCGGGCACCTTGATACCCCCTGGCCGCCATGATCATTCTTACCACCCGGTTCACTCCGATCCCAGGACCCTGATGCAGGCTTCTGCCCAAGCACCGGCCGCCGCCGCGGTTGCGGCCACTTACTTCGACGGCCGCTCGTCGCGCGCCCATGCGTGCTTGCTATCGATCGAAGGGCGCGACGCGGTGTTGCGCGAAGCGGATGGCTCGGTGCTGCGCCGCGCGCCGCTGGCGGCGTTGCGCGTTTCCGAGCGGGTCAGGCGCGCGCCGCGCCTGGTGACGTTTGCCGACGGCGCCTTCTGCGAGGTCACGGACCACGCCGGCTTTGCCGCGCTGCTGGCGGCCAGCGGCCACCGGGAGGGCTGGGTGGTGAGGGCGCAGAACAGCTGGCGGCTGGCGGCGCTGTCCGTGCTGGGTCTGGCCGCGGTGCTGGTGGCGGGATATTTCGTGGTGTTGCCGTGGGGCGCCGGCGTGGTGGCGCGCAGCGTGCCGGCTGCGCTGGAGGCGCGGATTGGCGAAGCCACGCTGGGCAGCATCGACGGCGGCCTGCTCAAGCCCTCGGCCCTGCCGGTGGCGGAGCAGGAGCGCATTCGCGCCGGCTTCGCCGCGCTCAGGCGCCCGCCCGATCCGGACCACCAGTACCGCATCCTCTTTCGCCGGGGCGGCCAGCTCGGGGCCAATGCGTTGGCCTTGCCGGGCGGCACCATCGTGGTGACCGACGAACTCGTGAAGCTGGCCGGCCCGGGCGCCGGCCTGATGGGCGTGCTGGCTCACGAGGCGGGCCACGTGGCCCAGCGCCATGGCCTGCAGCAGGTGCTCCAGGCCTCGGCCGTGGGTGCGCTGGCGGCGTATTTCTTCGGCGATTATTCCAGTGTGCTGGCGGGGGTGCCCGCCGCCATCCTGACCCTGCGCTATTCACGCGAGCACGAGCGCGACGCGGATGCGTACGCGGTGGAGGTCATGCAGGAGAACCGGCTGCCCGTGTCGGCGTTCGCCGACGTGCTGCAAGCGCTGGAGTCCGCGCATGAGCAGCAGGCGGAGGACGAGGCCGCCAAGGCCGGGTCCGGAGGGCAGGGCGGCGCGTCGGCCGCCTCCGCCGAGCGGGAAACCAAGCGGGAGCGGCGCAGCCGCCGCGCCGCGGAGGATGCCGGCAACGACGACGATGGCGGCAGCTTCTTCTCCACCCATCCGTTGACGCGAGAACGGATCGAAGCGCTGCGCGCGGCGGGGCGCTAGTCCCCGGACGAAGCCGCCACCTGGCCTTGCAGCCAGCTGTGAAACTGCAGGATCGCCTTCTCGCGCGGATTGCCTTCGCGCCAGGTGACCCAGTAGTGCAGGCTGGACGGGATGCTAGTGGTGCCAAGCTGCACCAGTTCGCCGCTGGCGAGGTAATCGTGGGCCAGTTGCAGGCGGGCCGTGGCCACGCCAAGGCCCGCCACCGCCGATTGCAGCATCATGCCCGCGTCCTGGAAGATCGGCCCGCGCTCGGGTTCGGTGCCAGGCAGGCCGGCGCTTTCCAGCCAGTCGCGCCAGGGCCGCAGGGCGAAGCGCAGCATCGGCAGGCGCGGCAGGTCGGCCAGCGTGAAGCCGGGATAGCGCGCCAGCAGCGCCGGGCTGGCGACGGCGATCACATGGTCCTCGATCAGGTTGTGGCAGGCAAAGCCGGGCAGGTCCACGCGCTGGTGCCAGATGCCCACGTCCACCGAGTACGGATCGGGCGGCGTGATCTCGGCGTGTAGCCGCAGGTGCAGGTCGAGTCCCGGCTGCGCCGCATGCAGGCTCGGCAAGCGGCGGATCAGCCAGGCGTTGGCGAGATCGGCCATGACGCTGACCTCCAGCCGCACTACCTGCGGGGCGCCGCCATTGCTGGCCTCGCGCAGCCCGTCTTCCAGTTCGCCAAGCCCGTCGCGCACGCGCTGCGCCAGCCGCGCGCCCACATTGGTGGGCATCATCAGGTGGCCGGTGCGCTGGAACAGCTTGGTACCCAGGTTGTCTTCCAGCGCGCGGATATGATGGCTGATGGCGCTGTGGGTCAGCGCAAGCTCCTCCGCCGCGCGCGAGAAACTGCGGTGGCGCGCCGCTGACTCGAGCGCGCGCAAGGCCTGCAGCGCGGGCAGGTGAGGCAGGCGCTGGGCGCGGTGCGGCTCGGGCGGCGGGGCCAGTCCGGCGGGTTCGTCGTGCCCGGCGGGCTGGACCGGCAGGCCGGCCTGGGAGGCTTTTGGGTGTTTGGAGGTCATTGCCGTCAAATTCTACTCACAATTGCGGCGGGTATCTTTCGTTGGTGTTGCGCCGGGCGACTGGCGACAATGCAGACATGACTTCTGCTTCCTCATCCTCCTCTTCCGCCTCTTCCGCCTCTTCTGCCACCACGCGGGCTAGCGCTCCCCCGTTAGCCGCCGCACGCTGGCGCGTGCTGTGCATTTTTTCGCTCGGTTTCCTGGTTTCCTATATCTTCCGGGGCGTCAACCTGGGCTTCGCGCCCCACCTGACCCGCGAGATGGGCCTGGGTGCAGCCGATCTGGGCCTGCTGACCAGCTTCTATTTCCTGGGTTTCGCCTGTGCCCAGTTGCCGGCCGGGCTGCTGCTCGACCGTTTCGGCCCGCGCCGTACCGAGGCCGCGTTGCTGCTGGCTGCCGTGGCGGGTGCCTTGGTATTCGCCTCCGCGCCCAATATGGCGGCGCTGGCGGCAGGGCGCCTGATGATCGGGGTGGGCGTTTCGGTTTGCCTGGGCGCCGCCATCCAGGCCCTGTCGATCTGGTTCCCGCTGTCGCGCATGCCCTTGCTCAATGGCGTGGTGATGGCGATTGGCGGCCTCGGCGCCGTAGTGGTCGGCGCGCCGCTGGCTTGGCTGCTGTCCTGGACCGACTGGCGCACGGTCAGCTACGGCCTGGCCGCGCTGACGCTGGCCATGGCAGCGCTGCTGTGGTTCGGCGCCCCCGATACCAGCCGCGCCGGCAAGCAGCGCCTGGCGGATCAGTTGCGCGGCACCTGGCAGGTGTTCCGCAATGAGCGCTTCCTGCGCGTGGTGCCGCTGGCATTGCTTAACCAGGGGGTTTTCCTCGCGGTGCAGACCCTGTGGGTGGGGGCGTTCCTGCGTGACGTGGCCGGCTATTCGCCGGAGCAGAGCGCGCGCCTGGTGTCGGTCATCGGCTTTGCCATGATGGGCGGCTGCGTGTGTGCCGGTTGGGCCGCACGGCATCTGGAGCGCGCCGGCGTGAGCCTGTACACCTTCGCCGGCGCCGGCATGAGCGGGTTCATCGTGATCCAGTGCCTGATCATCGCCGGCGCGCCGCTGCCCCCGGCGCTGACATGGGCGGCCTACGGCGTATTCGGATCGAGCGGCATCCTAGCCTACGCCGTGCTGGCGCGCAGCTTTCCCGATGCACTGATCGGCCGCGCCACCACGGCGCTGACCTTGACCGTGTTCCTGGCGACGTTTGCCTGCCAGGTCGGGGTGGGGCTGGTGCTAGACCTGTGGCCGGCAACGGGCGGCCAATATCCCCGGCAGGCCCATCTCGCGGTATGGTGCGGCCTGGTGGCGCTGCAGGTGGCGGCGGCAATCTGGTATGCGACGGGCCGCAAGCGCGCGGCCGCCGGCCACGCGGCATCGGTGCAATGAGCTCTATATGGACGGACTCCCCGGCGCTGCGCGCTGGGCGGGATGCGCCGCGCGCTACAGCATGACCGGCCGGTCGTCGAGTTCGTTGGGATTGGGCCGGTCGCCCGCGGGGAAATGCACAGCCAGCAGCTGATGGATCTTCTCCACCGCCGCCAGCACAGGCCTGACCGACAGCTCCCGCGCCAGCCCGCTCGCCAGCTCGTCGCAGATCGCGCGCCAGGTATCCGGGCCCACACGGGCATCGATGCCGCGGTCGGCCAGAAGTTCGACCGCGTGATCGGCCAGGTTGATATACAGCAGCACGCCGGTATGGCCTTCGGTGTTCCACACCTCCAGCGCACCGAACAAGGCGCGTGCGCGCTCGCGCGGGCTGACGCCCGAGAAGGCTAGCCCCACGGGCAGGCTGGATTCGATTACCACCCGCACTTCGCCACGATGCTGCCGTTCGCCGGCGCGTACCGCCTGCTGCAACTGTTGCTGGGCTTCGGCGGGGAAGTGCTTGCTGGCGGCACCGGGGCGCGTGCCCAGGTGGCGCAGTGCGCGTTTGAAATGGGGCATATGCCGTTACCAGTTGCCGGAGGCGCCGCCTCCGTCGAAGCCACCACCGCCGCCGCCACCGAAGCCGCCACCACCACCACCGCCTCCGCCTCCGCCTCCGAATCCACCGCCGCCGCCACGTCCCCAGCCGCCGCCCCCGAGACCGCCAAGGGTGCCGCCCAGTCCGCCGGCCGCAGCATCCCAGCCGCGCCCGCGCGTCACGATGCGCGAGCCGCCCGAGCGCCGTGCCGCGGAGATAAAGAAGAACAGGATGATGGCAAGCGGGAACAGCACCGGCAGCCAGTCGGTCCACGAGCCGCTCTGGGCCGGCTTGCCACCGGCCTGCGGGCCCGGCAGGGCCTCCTTGTCGATGGTGGCCTGGATGGCCGATACGCCGGCCGCGATGCCGCCGTAGAAATCGTTCTGGCGGAAATGCGGCGCCATCACGTCTTGCAGGATGCGCTTGGACATCGCGTCGGTGAGCGAGCCCTGCACGCCGCGTCCCACCTCCAGGCGCATCTTGCGCAGACCGGGCGGATTGTCCTTGGCGATCAGCAGGATCACGCCATCGTCGATGCCTTTGCGCCCGGCGCGCCAGGCGTCGGCCACGCGGATGCTGTAGGCGTCGATCGGCTCGGGCTCGGTGGTCGGCACCATCAGCACGAAGATCTGGCTGCCGCGCTGCTGCTCGTACTCGGCCAGCACGTTCTCCAGCGCGCCGCGCTGGCTGGCGCTCAGCGTGCCGGTGAGGTCGGTGACCCGCTGCGTGAGCGGCGGCACCACCACGAAGCCGTCGCCGGCGGCCATGGCGGGCGGCGCCAGCAGCGCGCCCAGCCACAGCATCAGCGCCAGCATGGCGGCCGTCCAGCCACTGCGCTCAGGGAGATGCGGCATAGCCATCGGTCCGTATCAGAACTTCACCGCCGGCGGCGCTGAGATGGCTTTCTCGTTTTCCACCGAGAACGACGGCTTGACCGGGTACTTGAAGACCATCGCGGTCAGGTTGGTGGGGAAGCTGCGCGCCAGGATGTTGTAGTCGCGCACCGCGGCGATGTAGCGCTGGCGCGCCACCGTGATGCGGTTCTCCGTCCCTTCGAGCTGCGACTGCAGGTCGCGGAAGGAGGCATCGGCCTTGAGCTGCGGATAGTTTTCCGACACCGCGAGCAGGCGCGACAACGCGCCGCTCAGCTCGCCCTGGGCCTGCTGGAAGCGCTTGAACGCTTCAGGATCGTTGAGCGTCTCGGGCGAGACCTGGATGCTGGTAGCCGCGGCGCGGGCCTTGGTGACCGCCTCGAGCGTCTCGCGCTCATGCGTGGCGTAGCCCTTGACGGTGTTGACCAGGTTGGGGATCAGGTCGGCGCGGCGCTGGTACTGGTTGATCACCTCGCCCCAGGCCGCCTTGACGGCCTCGTCCTTGGTCTGGAAGTCGTTGTAGCCGCAGGCGGACAACAGGCTCGCGCACAAGGCCAGCATGAGCCAGCGCAAGACGGACTGCCCGGAGGACAGGGACAGGGGAAGGGATGCGCGCATCGAGGACTCCGGAATTCGTGGAATTACCAGTGTAGCGCAGGGGCCGGCTGGGCAATCAAAATGACTTGGGGGTGGCTTGACGGCGGCATGGCCAGACGGGTAGATTGTCGTCTCTGCCGTGGTTGCGACGGCGGTGTCCGCCGGGCGCCGTGCCGCATCACCATCCAGCCCGAACCTGCAATGCGCGCCTTTTCGATGATTTCCGCTCCTGCTTCCGCTGCCTCGCAGCGGCAGGTGCCGGCGCGCGCCAAAGCCAAAAAACAGCCGCTCGTCTGACCGGGGCGCTGTTCCGTCAGATGAGCGACGGAACGGCACCTGCGCACAGGCGTACAGGGGGCGAGGCCAGGTTCATGCTTTCCCACTGCCCACGCGGGCTCATCTGCCACCCGGCGCACTTCTGCACGGTTTTATTGACCGGTCGCACAGGAGTGATCCGATGCAAGCAGTTCAACAAGCACAGCAGCAAGCACAACAAGTATTTTCTGGAATCTGGCTGCCGCTGGTGACGCCGTTTGCCGGCGGCGCCGTCGATCATGGCGCGCTGGCCCGGCTAGTGGCGCGCTATGCCGGTAGCGGCATCGCTGGCTTCGTGGTGTGTGGCAGCACCGGAGAGGCGGCTGCCCTCGACGAAGCGGAGCAACTGGCCGTGCTCGACACCGTGCTGTCCGGCGCCGGCGCCTTGCCGGTGATCATGGGCGTGGCGGGCAGCCAGTTGAAGCAGGTGCAGGTGCGCGTGCGCCGCCTTGCCGAGCGGCCGCTGGCCGGGCTGCTCGCGCCCGCGCCTTACTACGTCCGCCCGTCGCAGGCGGGCCTGCTGGACTATTTCCATGCGCTGGCCGACAGCGCCGCCGCGCCGCTGGTGCTGTACGACATTCCCTACCGGACCGGCGTGAAGCTGGAGACGGAAACCATCCTGGCGCTGGCCACCCATCCGAATATCCGTGCCATCAAGGACTGCGGCGGGGACTACCACGGCACGCAGTCCGTGATTGCGGACGGACGCCTCGCCGTGCTGGCGGGCGAGGATCACCAGGTGCTGGGTACGCTGTGCCTGGGCGGCACGGGCGCGATCATCGCGTCGGCCCACCTATATCCGGAACTGTTCGCGGCGCTGGCCAGGGCAGTGGCCGGGCAGCGGCTGGACCCGGCGCGCCGGATCTTCCATGCCTTGATGCCGATGATCCGCCTGCTGTTCACGGAGCCCAATCCGGGTCCGCTCAAGGCCATGCTGACGCGGGAGGGATGGCTGCGCGATGAGTTGCGCGCGCCGATGACCCCCGCCAGCGCAGGGCTGCAGGCGGCACTGGCGCAGGCCTGCGAGCAGATCGGGGCGGCTGCGCCCGATCTGCTCGGCTGAGCCGCGCCCAGCCCCAGGGCGGGGCGGTCGCGGCCGGCGAACCCTCAGGCCGCGAAGGCCTTGCGGGCGGCGTCGATGGTGGCGGCCAGGATGGCGTCGTCGTGCTGCGCCGAGACGAAGCCCGCCTCGTAGGCGGACGGCGCCAGGTAGACGCCTGTATCCAGCATGGCGTGGAAGAAGCGGTTGAAGCGGGCCGTATCGCACTGCGTGACTTCGGCGAAGCTGCCCGGCACGCCCTCGCGGAAGTACAGGCCGAACATGCCGCCGATGGCGTCCGCGGCGAACGGCACGCCGGCTTCGCGGGCAGCCGCGGCCAGTCCGTCGGCCAGCTTGCGGGTTTGCGCGGCGAGCCGGTCATGGAAGCCCGGCGCCTGGATCAGCTTGAGCGTGGTCAGCCCGGCCGCCACCGCCAGCGGGTTGCCCGATAGCGTGCCGGCCTGGTACACGCCGCCCAGCGGCGCCAGGCAGGCCATGATGTCGCGCCGGCCGCCAAAGGCCGCCGCCGGCATGCCGCCGCCGATCACCTTGCCCAGGCAGGTCATGTCCGGCGTGATGCCGTAGTGCGCCTGCGCGCCGCCCAGCGCCACGCGGAAGCCGGTCATCACCTCGTCGAAGATCAGCACCGCGCCGTACTTGGTGCACAGCGAGCGCATCGCTTGCAGGAAGGCATCGCTGGCGCGCACCAGGTTCATATTGCCGGCCACCGGCTCCACGATCACCGCGGCGATCTCGTCGGCATGCTTGATAAAGGCTTGCTCCAGCTGCTCGACGTTGTTGTATTCCAGCACCATGGTGTGCTTGGTCACGTCGGCGGGCACGCCGGCCGAGGAGGGCGCGTTCTTGGTGGTGTCGGCAAAGGTCAGCAGGCCGGACCCCGCCTTGACCAGCAGGCTGTCGGCGTGGCCGTGGTAGCAGCCCTCGAACTTGACGATCAGGTCGCGCTTGGCAAAGCCGCGCGCCAGGCGCAGCGCGCTCATGGTGGCCTCGGTGCCGGAGGAAACCAGCCGCACCTGCTCGATCGACGGCACCAGCTTGCAGATTTCCTCGGCCATCTCGATTTCGGCTTCGGTCGGCGCCCCAAAGGAGAAGCTGAGACCAGCGGTCTCCTGCACCGCGCGCACCACCTCGGGGTGGGCGTGGCCGACGATCATCGGGCCCCAGGAGCCGATATAGTCGATGTAGCGCTGGCCATCGGCGTCCCACATGTAAGCGCCTTCGGCGCGCGTGATGAAGCGGGGGGTGCCGCCCACCGAGCGAAAGGCGCGCACGGGCGAATTGACGCCGCCCGGAATGGTTTGCTGTGCGCGGTCGAAGAGCTGCTGGTTACGAGACATGGCTTTGCGTGAAATCAAAAGCGGGAGAAACGCGTTCTATCAGGCAGCAAGTTACGTGGAAAATGCCGGCAAAAGAGTCGAAATGCGAGGCATTTGCCGGGTAACGTGCGCGAACACGGCGTATTTGGCCCGAATCGTACTTGCCCTGCTGGCGCCGGCGGCGCCGATTCGGTACCATCTGGCCCTGAATTTTAATGGAGAGTGACTGTACCGTTATGGAATACAAGACCTGGATGTGCCTGATCTGCGGGTGGATTTACGACGAGGCCACCGGCGCGCCCGAAGACGGCATTGCCCCCGGCACCAAATGGGAAGACGTGCCCATCAACTGGACCTGCCCGGAATGTGGCGCGCGCAAGGAAGATTTCGAGATGGTGGCCCTGTAAAGCTGCCGCATCGTACCGCGCAAGCCGTTCGTCGCCCGCCAGGTCAGGCCGGCCGGCGTGATTTGGCAATGCGGGGGCATGACGCGGCCGTGACGAACGCCGCCGGCCCGCCGTAGCGCGTCGCGTCAATGCGACAGATCGGGCGGGGCTGCCCCGGTTTCCGGATTGACGGCCCCACGGCGACTTGTCACACTCTGTTTCAAATTTGAAAATCCATCCCTTAGGGGGGTGGACCTTGGCAGGCGCGGGTACCACGCGCCGCCGTTTGCCGCGTACCGGGTCACCGGTCCGGCGCGTTTTCGGGAATCAAATCGTTTTTGTTTCGGGGGTCCGTCGGGGCAGGCAGCTGCGCCGCGCGGAAGTTCTCAAGTGAATGCCGGCGCTTTCCCCCTGGGAAGCACGCTGGTCGCGGGAACGAGATGCGGGTCGCTCAACTACAAGAAAGCATTCGGGTCAACGCCGAGGTCAGCGGCGCGGTCGAAACTGGCGTCAGCGCCAGCGGCGTTGCTGCGCCTGCGCCGGCGCGCCGCAAGGTGCTCGTCATCGACGATTCCAGCACCATCCGCCGCACCGCCGAGATCTTCCTGTCCCAGGCAGGCTGCCAGGTGCTGCTCGCCGAAGACGGCTTCGAGGCACTCGCCAAGGTCGGCGACATGCATCCGGACCTGATCTTCTGCGACATCCTGATGCCGCGCCTGGATGGCTACCAGACCTGCGCCCTGATCAAGAAAAGCCCCCGATTCCATGCCATCCCGGTGATCATGCTGTCCTCCCGCGACGGCGTGTTCGACCGCTCGCGCGGCCGCCTGGTCGGCGCGCAAGACCATCTCGCCAAGCCGTTTACCCGCGAGTCGCTGCTGCTGGCGGTCGATGCCTGCGTGCCGCGCGCCGCCGCCGTGGCCAGCCCCTTGCCGGCTTGAGCGCATATCAAGGCGCATATCAAGGAATATTCATGACTATCAGCAAAATCCTTATCGTTGACGACTCCCCGACCGAAGCCCTGTTCATGTCCGACCTGCTCGGCAAGAAGGGTTTCAAGGTGTCGGTGGCCGGCAATAGCGACCAGGCCTTCGCCCGGCTCGAGAAGGAAGCCTTCGACCTGATCCTGATGGACGTGGTGATGCCTGGCCAGAACGGCTACCAGGCGACCCGCGCGATCAAGCGCGACGACCGCTTCAAGGACATTCCCGTGATCATGTGCACCAGCAAGGGCCTGGACACCGACCGCATCTGGGGCATGCGCCAGGGCGCGGCAGACTACATCGTCAAGCCGGTCGACGGCGAAGAACTGCTCACCAAGATCGCCGCGCTGACCCACTGAGCCAGGCGCCGATCCTGCACCCGCTCCCTCCCTACGCCTATCATCCGGACCTCGACCATGAACGCGCCGCGCCAGGACCTCCGTGCCCGCCAGACCCGGCTGCAGGACTACCAGGCCATGCTGGCCCGCCGCCTGCGCGAGGCGCGCAACCTGCCGGCGGTGGACAGCTACCTGGGTTTGCAGGTAGGCCAGCGGCACTGGCTGCTGCCGTTGCCGCAGACGGGCGAGGTGCTGGAGATGCGCCAGCCCAGCCGCGTGCCGCTGACGCAGTCCTGGTACACGGGACTGGTGAATGCACGCGGCAGCCTGCTGGGCGTGATCGATTTCGGCCTGTTCTGCGGCGAGGGAGCCACCGCGCTGCAGCCGGGCAGCAAGATCGTGGTGCTGTCGCGCCAGGTGGAGCGCGCTTGCGGCATTCTTGCCACGCGCGTGATCGGGCTGCGTCATGCAGGCGACCTGTCCTTGCCGGCGGAGTCCGCGGACCGGGCGCCGGCTCGGCAGGAGGCGGCGCCGGAATGGGAGGGCGCCCGTTTTGCCGACCGCGACGGGCGTGACTGGCAGGTGCTCGACGTGCGCAGGTTGCTGGCGTCTCCGGCCTTCCTGCAGGTGGGCCGGCAGGCCGCCTGAGCGTCGCGCGGGCATGCCCGCTGCAACAAATCAAAATCGAAAAATAACGGACAGAGGGTGCTATGGGCTTCAAGATGTTCAACCTGGGTCGCCAGGCACAGGTGGTCAGTGCCGCCGAATCGGCGGTGAATGCCGCCGCCGCGCCTGGCACGCGTAGCACCCCGGCCCGGCGGTTCTCGGACAGGCTTTCCCGCCTCCCGTTTGCCAGCCAGCAACGCGCGCTGACCGCGGGCGTGGTGCTGTCGCTGACCGCCCTGCTGGCCTCGGTGTATTTCGACAACCGCGAAGCCAACAACGGCGCCGCGCAGATCGAGATCGCGGGCGACATGCTGATGCACTCCCAGCGCCTGGCCAAGGCGGTGCCGGTGGCCCTGCTGGGCAATGCGCAGGCCTTCACGCAGCTGCGCCAGTCCAAGAGCGAACTCGCCGGCGACTTGCAGGCGCTGCAAAACGGCAGCGACGCCAAGCACGTGCGTGCCACCGGCGGGGCGGCCGCGCCGTTGCTGGAAAAGGCCATGGAGTCCTGGCAGCGCACCGAGAAGAGCGCTGGCGACGTACTGGCCCAGCAGCCAACCCTGACCACCATCGGCCAGACCCTGCAGATCTTCAACGCTTCCAACCCGGAACTGCTGGAAAGCGCCGAGCAGGTGGCGGCGATCAAGCTGCAGAGCGGCGCCAACGCGCGCGAGGTGGCTGCCTCCGCGCAGCTGGTGATGCTGACGCAGCGCCTGGGCAAGAACCTCAACGAGTTCCTGGCGGGCGAAGGCGTCAATCCGGAAACCGCGTTCCTGCTGGGCAAGGACACCAATACCTTCCGCGAAACCCTGGACGGGCTGATGAACGGCAGCGAAGCGCTGCGCTTGTCCGCCGCCGGCGATGCAGAGACCCGCGGCTACCTGCAGCTGCTGTCGCAGCGGTTCGACGCGGTGCAGAAGACCACCCAGACCATTCTGCAGAACCTGCCCGGCCTGATCGCCGCCAAGCGCGCCCAGCAGCAGATCTTCAATGACAACGAGGCGCTGCGCGGCGAACTGTCCGCGCTGCAGGCAGCCTATGCCGAAGGCGCGCGCGTGCGCCCGCTGACGCTGGGCGCCACCGTCGTCTCGGCCTTGCTCACGCTGCTGTTCCTGGCTGGCCTGGCCGCGCTGTACCTGCGCGACTCCCGCGCCCGTACCCTCGAAGCGGAGGCCCGCGAACGCGAGGCGGAAGCCCGCCGCCTGGACGAAAAGCGCAACAACGACGCTACCCAGAAGGCCATTCTGCAGCTGATGAACGAACTGCAGGACATCGCCGACGGGGACCTGACCAAGCAGGCCACCGTGACCGAGGACATCACCGGCGCCATCGCCGACTCGGTGAACTACACGGTGGAGGAACTGCGCGAACTGGTGGGCCGCGTGCAGCAGACCGCCGGCGAGGTGACGCAGGCATCGAGCCAGGTGCAGGACACCTCGACCGAGCTGGTCGCGGCGTCGGAAGAGCAATCGCGCCAGATCCGCCAKACCGGCGAATCGGTGGTGGAGATGGCGGATCGCATCACGCAGGTGTCGCGCGGCGCGGCGGAATCCGCCAACGTGGCGCGCGCCTCGCTGGCCGCGGCCGAGCAGGGCCAGCACGCGGTGCAGAACGCCATCGTCGGCATGAACGACATCCGCGAGCAGATCCAGGACACCTCCAAACGCATCAAGCGCCTGGGCGAATCGTCGCAGGAGATCGGCGAAATCGTCGAACTGATTTCCGACATTACCGAGCAGACCAACGTGCTGGCGCTCAACGCCGCCATTCAGGCCGCATCGGCTGGCGAAGCCGGGCGCGGCTTCTCGGTGGTGGCCGAGGAAGTGCAGCGCCTGGCCGAGCGCTCCGGCGAGGCAACCAAGCAGATCGGCGCGCTGATCCGCACCATCCAGACCGATACGCAGGATGCGGTGCACGCCATGGAGCGCAGCACGCAAGGCGTGGTGGAAGGGGCCAAGCTGTCCGACAATGCCGGCGCCGCGCTGGTGGAGATCGGCCGCGTGTCGCGCCAGCTCGCCGAGCTGATCGAGCAGATTTCGCAGACCACCTCGCACGAGGCGGGGCTCGCCACCGCGGTGGCTCGCAATATCGAAGGCATCTTGCATGTGACCGAGCAGACTTCCTCGGGCACGCGGCAGACCGCACTGTCGGTGCGCCAGCTGACTCTGCTGACCGAAGAGCTGCGCAACTCCGTGCTGCGATTCAAGATCGCCTGACGGGTTACGCAAGGGCCGCGCGAGCGGGCCACGGGCCGGCGCCACCGCATTGGACGCATTGGAAGCAGTCATGTCATTGAATTTCCCTGTCTCGCGCGAGGCCGCCGGCTCCGATCCGGCCGTGCAGGATCCACTGGCGCCGATGCCCTTTGCGGCACGGGACCTGTCCGTCGCTCCGCCCGCCGCCCCGGTAGCGCGCGACCTTTCCGTGCTGGCCTGGCTGGCGCCGAGCCTGCGCGCCGCGCTGGACGATGCCGCGGCCGAACTGGGTCATTACGTCGATGAAGTGCAGCAGGCGCCCGAAGCGCTGGGCGCGCGGGACACCACCTCGCTGCGCCTGGCGGGGCAGCATCTGCACCAGGCCGCGGGCGCCGTGCATATCGTTGGCCTGCGCGGTGTCGATCCGTATTGCCAGGCGTTGCGCCGGCTGCTGGAAGGCATCGACGGCGGGGCAGTCGCCGCCGACGCCCAGACCTTGGCCGCCTTCCGCCTTGGCGTGCAGGCGCTGGCCGAGTACGTCGATGACCTGATGGTCGGCGACGATGAAGATCCGGTGCGGCTGTTTTGCTCCTATGCCGACGTGCTGGGCCGGCTCGGCGAGGACCGCGTGCACCCTGCCGACCTGTGGGTCGACGAACTGCAGATGCTGCCCGGCATCCTGCTGCCGACGCGCATGGCCTCCACCGTGACGCGCGCGCGCCAGCGTTTCGAGGGCGCCTTGCTCAAGGCGCTGCGCCTGCCGGTGCCATGCTCCGAACCCAGCCTGTTGCGCGAAGCGTATCTGCCGCTGGAATCCGCGCTGGAAGACGTGCGCGCGAGCGAACAGGAGCTGCGCCGCGCCACCGATCACCCGGACCGCGGCGTGTGGCACGTGCTGGCGCTGGTGTTTGGCGCGCTGGCCCACGGCCTGCTGCCGTCGGACCTGCTGGCCAAGCGGCTGGCGGGGCGTGCGCACCTGCTGCTGCGCCAGTACCTGCAGGGCCAGGTGCGGGTGCCCCAGGCGCTGCTCAACGATGCCGTGTATTTGCTGGTCACCACGAGCAGGATGCCGGCCGCCAGCGAGCCGGAGAGCGCGGCCGTGCTGGTGCTGCGCTCTGCCATCCGCGAGTGCATGCAAGCCTTCCGCATCGACGCGGCGCATGCGTCGGCGCATGCCGATTTCCGCGTGCGCTACTACGGCTGGCTCGACCCGATCGATACGCACAACCTGCAGCAGGCGGCCGCCGCGCTCGAACGGGCGGCGGGCGCCGGCGCGGAATACATTGAATGGCAAAACGCGCTGGCGGTGCTGGCCGAAGCCGCGCAGCCGCTGGCCCAGCCGGCGTTGCAGCGCTGCCTGGATGCCGCCGCGCACCCTGCGCTGCAGGTCCGTTCCGGCGATGACAATCTTGGCGGCATCGGCGCCATCGCGCTGTTCCTGGGGCGTGCGCTTGCCTTGCCGTGGCGTGTGCATGGCAGCACCGGCCATGCCGCGGCGGCTGAATTCGCGCACCGTTGCGATGAACTGGCCTCGCATCTCGGCGAGCGCCAGCGCGGCGACCAGGCGACGCCGCCCCCGCGCTGGCTCGCACAGATGGTGGACCAGGCGCGCGCGCAACGCTTGCGCGAGGCCGCGGTCGCGCAGTTGCGCGGCCATCTCGACAGCGGCGAATCGTGGCTCGATGCCTATGACCGCGACGCCGCCCGCGCCGAGGCCGGCGCACACCTGCGCGATGCCGAGCGCGCGTTCGTGGCGCTGGCCGGCACGCTGGAGCAATTGCGCGACGCCGGCGCGCTGCCCGACGCGCTGCGCGCCGACGCGCAGGCGGTAGCGATGGCATTGGAGCGCGTGATGCCAGCCCTGGAGTGGCTCGCTGGCGCCCGCGCCACGCAAGTCCCGGGCGATGCCGCTACCGGTGCGGGCAACGAGGCCCACGCCGCGAGCGAGCGCGCCGCCCGGCTTGCCGCGATCGCCGGCGAACTCGGCGCCGTGCATGCCTTTATCGATGCGCTGGCCTTTGGCCGGAGCCCGGCGGCGGAGGTGCGGGACGAGGCCGCCAAGGCTGACGGCCAGGCCGTGCAAAGCGGCGCCGTCTCCCACGCGGCCCTGCTTGCCAGGGCGCGCGCGGCTGCCAGCGATGCCGTGCGCCACCCGGCCGCCGCCGACGCGCCCGAGGTGAAGACGCTGCGCGCGGCGCTGCAGGCCATGAATGAACAGGCCGCCATCGACGATGCTGCCGCTTTGCGCCGCCAGGCCATCGAAGCCACCACCCAGCTCAATGCCTGGCTGGCCGGTTCCCACGGCGCGGCGGAGCGGCTGGTGGTGGCGCTGGCCGATGCGCTGCCGGCCGGTGCACCGGGCGCACCCGCGATGCCGGCTGCGGCCGGGGATGCGCAGAAGAGCGAGAAGCCCGAGAAGGCAGATGCGGCCGGCATCGATGCCGAACTGCTCGACATTTTCCTCAGCGAATCCGTCGAGGTGCTGGGCGAGGTCGCCAGCGATCTCGACGGCGGTCTGCCGGCGCTGCAGGATGCCGATACCATCAGCCGCCTGCGGCGCGCCTTCCATACGCTGAAGGGTTCCAGCCGGATGGTGGGCCTGCACCGCTATGGCGAGGTGGCCTGGGCCATCGAGCAGGTGATGAATCTGTGGATTGCCGAGGCACGCGCCCCCGCGCAGGCCCTGCTGGACCTGTTGTTGCGCGCCCACCAGGAGCTTGCCGGCTGGGCCCAGGCGCTGCGCGGCGATGCCGAGGCGGTGCACGATGCCGCCGGCCTGCTGGCCGTGGCACAGTCCGTGCGCGCGGGCGAACAGCCGGAGCCGGCATCGGGCCATGACCTTGTGGCGCCACAGTCCCTGGATGCGCAGAGCGGGCAGGTGCAGCAAGGGCAGGCAGAACCGGAACCGGAAACGGAGCCGGAACAGGAGGCACAGGCCGGTCTTCCGGCGGCCGGAGCCGGCGACGATGCCAGCGCCGGGGCGGACGCCAAAGTCATTCCCTTCCGTTTCGCCAGCACGCCCGCGGAGGAAAACGATCACTACAAGCTGATCGGCCCGGTGCGTATCAGCCTGCCGCTGTACAACGTCTACCTGCAGGAAGCCGACGACCTGATCCGCCAGTTCGCCACCGATGTTTCCGAGTGGCGCCACGAAGGCCGGCCCTGCCCGAGCGAGCTGGCATTGCGCGTGGCGCACACGTTGCAAGGCAGCGCGTCCACGGTCGGACTGGAGCCGGTGCGCGCGATTGCCGAGGTGCTGGAGCGCCTGATGCTGCAACTCGGCGCGCACCCGGTGGCGATGCACCCTGGCGACTTCCGCCTGCTGGAGCAGGCGGTCGAGCGCGTGCGCGGCATGTTGCACCAGTTTGCCGCCGGCATCTGGCCGGCCGCCGACGAAGCGCTCTGCCGCAGTCTCGCCGAGTTGGGCGAGCGTGCCATGGTGCGGCCGCGGCTGGCGATGCCGGCGGCGCCGGAGTTGCCGCCCGAGGCGGAGGACGCGCCGGTTGCGCTGTTGTTCGGCAAGCTGGCGCCCGCGGCCAATGCCGGCGCGCTGTACGATGCCGCCATCACGGTATTGGATACGGCGGGTGTGGATGCCGGTCATGCCGATGCGGCCAACACGGGCGAAGCTTCCTTCTTCGCGCATGCCGACACCGGCAGGATCCCGCCGGCGCCCGGCGCCGCGGATGTGCATGAAATCGCGGGCGCTGCGCACCCGCTGGCCGATGAAATGGCTGCGGAAGAATCCCTCGATCCGGCGCTCGTCGAGATTTTCCTGGAAGAGGCGCACGGCAGCCTCCCCGAACTGGGCAAGCTGCTGCGCGGCTGGGAGACGGCGTCCGGCGATGGCCGGCACGCCAGCCACGCTGGCCTGATCCTGCGCGCCTTGCATACGCTCAAGGGCAGTGCGCGCATGGCCGGCGCGATGGCGCTGGGCCAGGCAGCCCACGAGATGGAGACCCTGCTCGACGCCGCCGTGCGCGCGGATCGCGTCGGGCCGGTCTTGTTCGTGCGCCTGTATGCCTGGTACGACCGCATCCTCGCGCATAGCGAGGCGCTGCAGGCTGGCCGCCTGCTGCCGGTGGACGATGCCGACCTGATCAACGCCCTGACCGGGCTGAACAGCGCGCCGGCGGCGCGGGCCCCGGCGGACATGGCCGGCACGCCGGTACCCGCCCAAGATGCACCACAGGATGCCCCGCAAGGTGGTGGCGAGGGCAGCCCGGCGCCGTTGGCGCGTTCCGCCGTACAGCCCTGGCTGCAAGCCGGGCCCGTGCGCCCCGTGGTGCCTGCGCCGGGCGACGCGCTGGCGCCGGCAGCGGACGCCGGCGAACGCCAGCGCGCGCTGGTGCGAGTCCAGGCCCGCACGCTGGATACGCTGATCACCGACGCCGGCGAAGTCGGCGCAACGCGCGCGCGGCTGGAAAGCGAACTGGATGCGATGCGCAGCTACCTGGGCGAACTCAACGACAACGTGGCGCGCTTGCGCGGCCAGTTGCGCGAGATCGAGATCCAGGCGGAGTCGCAGATGGCCTCGCGCATCGCCGACGCCCAGCACAAGCAGGAATTCGATCCGCTCGAGTTCGACCGCTTCACGCGCTTCCAGGAACTGACGCGGATGATGGCCGAGTCGGTCAACGACGTGGCAACCGTCGAGCAGAACCTGCAGCGGGGCTTTGACCGCGCCACTGGCGACCTCGATGCGCAGGCCCGCCTCACGCGCGGCTTGCAGCGCAGCCTGATGCAGGCGCGCATGGTGCAGTTCGACGCGCTGGCCGAACGCCTGTACCGCGTGGCGCGGCAGGCCTCCAGCGAGACCGGCAAGGACGTGCGCCTGCTGATCAAGGGCGGCACCGTGGAAGTCGACCGCTCGGTGCTGGACCGCATGGCCGGCCCGATCGAACACCTGATCCGCAATGCGGTGGTGCATGGCATCGAGGCGGCCGAGGTCCGCCGCGCCGCGGGCAAGCCGGCCGCCGGCGCGCTGACGCTGGAAGTGCAGCAGGAAGGCAACGAGGTGGTGCTGCATTTCGTCGACGATGGCGGCGGCCTTGACCTCGCCCGCATCCGTGCGCGGGCCATCGAGCGAGAGCTGCTGTCCCCGGACGACGATGCGGGCGATGCGCGGCTCACGGAACTGATCTTCGCCCCCGGCTTCAGCACGGCCGATAGCGTCTCGGAACTTGCCGGGCGCGGCGTCGGCATGGACGTGGTGCGCGCCGAGACCGTGACGCTGGGCGGGCGCATCGCGCTGGCCACGCAATCCGGACAAGGCACCCGCTTTACCGTGCACCTGCCGCTGACAACCGCCATCACGCAGGTGCTGCTGGTCACGCTGGGCGGCCGGCCGTTCGCCATCCCGAGCGGCATGATCGACCAGGTCCAGCAATTGCGCTCGCAAGGGCTGCTCGAAGCCTACAACCAGGGCAGCCTCGACGTGCCCGGCGGCGCGGTGCCGTTCCATTACCTCGGGACGTTGCTGGAGGAAACGCCCGCGATTGCCGCGGGCAAGAAGTATTCGCCGGTGGTGGTGGTGCGCAGCGGCGCCGAACGCATCGCCGTGCACGTGGACGAAGTGATCGGCAACCGCGAAGTGGTGGTCAAGCACATCGGCCCGCACCTGGCGCGCCTGGAAGGCATTGCCGGCGCGACCACGCTGGGCGATGGCGAGATCGTGCTGATCTACAACCCGGTGGTGCTGGCGCAGCGCTTCGTGCGCGAACGCGGCGAGGCGGCGCGTCCGCGGATCGCCGATCTCACCTACCTGGCGCAACAACCGGCGCAACTGGCGCAACCGGCGCTGCTGGGCGCGGTGGCTGAACTCTCACACGGCGAAGCCGCGCCGGTGCAGGGCCTGGGCACGCAGCCTACCGTCATGGTGGTGGACGATTCGCTGACCGTGCGCAAGGTCACGCATCGCTTGCTGACACGCGCGGGTTATCAGGTGGCGCTCGCGCGGGACGGCGTGGATGCGTTGCGGCAGTTGCAGGAGATGATGCCGGATGCCATGTTGGTCGATATCGAGATGCCGCATATGGATGGCTTCGACCTGACTCGCAATGTGCGGGCGGATAGCCGTACCGCGCATATGCCGCTGGTGATGATTACCTCGCGCACGGCGGAGAAGCATCGCCGCTATGCTGCGGAGATCGGTGTCAATGTCTACCTGGGCAAGCCGTATAACGAGGATGAGCTGCTCACTACGTTGCATCAGTTGCTGGGTGAGCGTGCGGCGGGGACGGCGGGGTCGGTGGCGCAGATGTTGGGGGAGGATGCGGGGAATTGAGGTGGGGGGCTTGGCGTCAAAGACTTAAAGCCTAAAAGCCTAAAAGCCCTAAAGTCAAAGGCGGTTTCACCACCCCTGCGGGGCGGCGACCTACTTTCTTGTCTTTCCAAGAAAGTTTCCAAGAAAGT